>JABMRA010000087.1 GCA_013202925.1 Candidatus Omnitrophota bacterium
GCGATGCCTCAGTATATTTCTACTATTGAAAAGGCCCGCTCAGGCGAGGCAGTAGCCAATATAGGCAGTCTAAGGACATCCCTAGATAGGTATTGGTATCAGAATGCTGGTGCAACTACCGCTGGTGCAACTACCAGTATACCTCTGCTGGATATAGACGACCCGAATAGCGTTACCAATGCGCTGTATAGTTATGCGATCACATCCAACACCAGTACTGCTTCGGTGAGGACATATGTTATAACAGCGACACGCACCGCCGCAAGTGGCACTATATATACGGTGTCATGGAGGCAGGTAAGTAATATTGAGGGGCAGCTTTACAGGAGCGCGAATCTTGGAGGCCCTGTATACACAGCTCCTTCAGAGTAATATAGACCCTAATATAATGCAGAGATTCAATATAGTATTCTTTGGCCGCAAGATAGGTTTTACCCTGACAGAGTTATTGGTCGTCGTCGTAATAGTGGCCATACTCGCTACGCTGGCGCTGCCGATGCTTGTCAAGACAATCGAGAAGGCAAAGGTGGGCGAGGCACTAAGCAATCTGAATCTCATCAGGACAGGGCAGAAGATATATTTTTTGGAAAAAGCGTGTTTTTCTGGCGGGGACAACGGCATAGACTTCTTAAATATAGAAGATCCCAATGATGCTACCGCTGCTTATTTTATATATTCAATAACGACAACTGCTGGCGCTACAGGTGACTTTAATGCCAAGGCTCAGAGGAAAAGTACTGCACCGGACCCTTATGACGACTATTATTATGAGATAGGAAAAGACGGCACTATCACTTCAAACGGCCCGCTTATTTAATAATCATGCAATTAAAAGACCTGCTGAACCTGATGGTTGAAAAAAAGGCGTCAGACCTTCATGTTACAGTAGGCCTTGCCCCTCAATTAAGGATAGACGGGCGGCTGCAGATATTAGCCGATTTCCCTCCCCTAACCCCCCAGGATACAAAAGACCTGGCATATAGTATACTCACGGCTGAACAGCGGAAAAAATTCGAGCAGGCAAAGGAACTGGATACGTCCATTGGCGTTACAGACCTGGGCCGCTTCAGGATCAATGTATACAAGCAGCGCGGGTCAGTAGGCATGGCTGTACGCCTTATCCCTTTTAAAGTCCCTGCGCTGGCCGAGCTTGGCCTGCCTAAGGCAGCGACAATATTCGCGGATAAGCCGAGCGGGCTTGTCCTGATTACAGGCACAACTGGCAGCGGAAAGTCCACCACGCTGGCCAGTATGATAGAATATATAAATTCAAAGCGAGCGTGCCATATAATCTCCATAGAAGACCCCATAGAGTACCTGCACAGACATAAAAAAAGCACCATAAATCAGAGAGAGCTCGGGACAGACACGACTTCGTTTCAGGATGCGATAAAGCATGTCTTCAGGCAGGACCCTAATATAGTGCTGATAGGAGAATTGCGTGACCTTGAGACGATCAGGGGGGCGCTGACGCTTGCTGAGACAGGACACCTTATATTTGCAACGCTTCATACGATAGATGCGGTGCATGCCATAAATAGGGTCGTGGATGTATTTCCTGCGTATCAGCAGCAGCAGATAAGGATGCAGCTTTCAATGGTGCTGGTGGGTGTCATTGTCCAGCAACTGATCCCCAAAAAGGCAGACAAGGGCAGGGTCCTTGCAGCAGAGGTCATGCATGTCATACCAGCCATACAGAGTCTCATAAGGGACAACAATCTCCATCAGATATATTCTTTGATTCAAATGGGCAAAAAATATGACATGTGCACCATGAATCAATCGCTGGCCGAACTCTATAACAAGGGCTTCGTAACCTGGGAAGAGGTCTATTCTAGAAGCACCAATCCGCAGGAACTAGTGTCCCTCGTCAAAAGATAATATGAATAATCGTAAAGGGTTGTCCCTTACAGAGATCATAGTATCAGTGCTTATCATTACTATCATGGCAGCAGGCGTGTTCGGCGCTTTTGTAGGGACTGAATATATCTTTAACCGCGCGAGGCACAGGCTGCAGGCGTTTAATTTTGCAAGAGAGGTGCAGGATAAACTGAGGAGTAATTGCGGATATAATGAGACAGATTATCCAGACATGGACTTCGGAACACACCCGGCATCGAATATAGGGGTTAGTATATTAGGAGATATGATTCCCTTAGTCGACCCTGAAAAGTTTACATATAAGGTATTTACATATGATGAAGATGAAGGATCTAAGGTCGATGGGTATAAAAAAGTAGAGGTCAAGGTCATCTGGGAAGAGACCAGCTTCTAACGTAGGATGAAGATGGGCAGATTTCGCAAGAAGCGAGGCATTACACTAGTAGAGATGTTACTGGCAACGCTCCTTATTAGCGTGGTGTTTATGGCAGTGTCTGCCTTGTATATTGCAAGTCAAAGGTTTTGTCTTACAGCGAATGATAAGGTAATAATTTTATACGAATTGCAATACGCAGCTGACCATGTCTATAAAAACGTAATGACGGGCATAGGTGATAAAAATAATCCAGCAATTAGTGTAGCTTTAGGAAACTTAGAGTTTAGCGTTAGGCATATTGAAGAGACCGATCCTGCACAGTCACCGACTTATAGTGATTATACGGATGACACAAATCTTAGGTACAAGATAGAAGATAATGCGCTTTTATTTGACGGCAATGATGATGGTGACTTTGAAGAATCTCTAGTGTCAAAGATTACTGTAGTATCTGATGAGAGCTCTTTTTCCTTGAGCGGAGATACATTGACCATTTCTTTGACAGGTCAATACAATAATCAGAAGCTTACGGTCTACTCTGCATGTTATCCGCGTCTCGCCTCATTTAACTAGCCCTCCAAGATTTTGTAGCCTTCTTTTGTTAAAAATGGTATAATAAAATTTGTTTCATAAATTTTAAGGTATTTCAGCAGCTACAATCCTCCTATTCGTCGGATTGTTTAACGCTGCTTCAATATCAAATTTGTTTCACAAATTTGGGGCAGTAGTTCAGTTGGGAGAACGCTACGTTCGCAACGTAGAGGTCGCGGGTTCGAATCCCGCCTGCTCCACCAACGTAGTTTATCAAGGGATTTGAAACGAGCGAACGCCGAGCGAATAGCGAGGAAAAGGCCGCAATCCGCGGCCGGCAGTGAGCGAGGTGAGTCTACGCAGTCCGAGCAATCCGCGAGGGCGAAGTAGACGAATCCCGCCTGCTCCACTGTCCTGCGCTCAAACAGAGTGAATCTTCGCAGCATGCTACGGACGGTAAACCATTAAACATAAAGCGAAGGAAAGATAATGCGGTTTTATGTTCCACCCGAGTCGATATTTACGGAAAGACGTATCATCGAGATAAAGGACATGGATGAGATACATCATATACGGGATGTGATGCGGCTGAAAAAGGATACCAGTGTAAATGTGTTTGACGGCAAAGGCAAGGAATATTCAGGGGATATAAAGAAGATAGACAAGGATTCAGTGGTAATAGAGATCAATGGGGTCGTGGATAACAAAGGTATTATCCCATACAAGGCCACGCTTTATCAGGCGATCCCCAAAAAAACCAAGATGGATTTTATAATTGAAAAGGCCGTGGAATTAGGCGCGGATACCATTGTCCCAATGGTCACCGAAAGGACCATAACAGCCCTTAAAGAAGAGAAGAGATCTGCAAAGGTGGAGCGCTGGAGGAGGGTGGGTAAGGCAGCATCCAAGCAATGCGGCAGGGTGGAATTGTCTGAAATAGCAGATGTCACGGAATTTAATAATGCCCTGGAGGCGTCAAAGAAAAACGATCTTGTTATCTTTGCCGCGCTTGATAAGGATGCAAGGCCATTGAGATCAATATTGAGAGATTCAAGCCAAAAAAACATAGCGATATTTGTCGGGCCAGAGGGTGACTTTAGCCAGGACGAGATCGCCGCGGCCAAGGGGCAGGGATACAGCATCTGTTCTCTGGGGCCGAGGGTCTTAAGGGTGGATACAGCTGCAATATATATACTGTCATGCCTGAATTATGAAGGTGCTGTGTGATGATGGATGATAGGGCAGCCAGGAAGGACAGATATTTCATTCTTTTTATTTTCCTCGCAGCCTTTTTGGTCAGGATGATCTACATTGTCCAGGTCCTGCAGTTCCCGTTGACAGAATATCTTGCCAGGTCTGGTACCTTTGACCAGTATGGTTTTGATAAGGCCGCCTCTTTTATCGCGTCAGGTAATTGGCTGGGCGGAGAAGGGGTCTTTGGAAAAGAGCCCTTGTATTCGTATTTTTTGGCGTCCATTTATAAGATCTTTGGATACAGCCATTTTGCAGTATATATTGTCCAGTCCCTTTTGACCTCGTTCGGAGTAGTCCTTCTGTATAAAATCACAAGCCAGGTCTTTAATAGGGCCAGTGGTTATATAGCGTCTTTTATCATGGCGTTTTATTCCATATCCATTTTTTATGACGCGCTTCTCCTAAGGGCCAGCCTTATCACATTTTTGACAATCCTGACGCTTTATCTTCTTTTAGAAGCGCGCAGGAAAAAGGGTTACCTCATGTGGCTTTTCTCAGGCATTGCCCTGGGGCTTTCCGTGCTTACGAGGCACAATATACTCCTGCCTTTCATAGTATTTTTTATCCTGGTTACAATCAGGCCTTTTAAAAGAGCGATTAAATACGCGGCGGTCTTTATTGCGGGCATGTTCATCGTATTGCTGCCGGTCCTGGCGAGGAATTATGTTGTATCAGGCACGGGAAAGATCGGCATCTCCAGCGAGATAAATGCATTCTGGGTGGGCAATACGTATAATTCATCAGGCGTGGATTTTGAACCCTCTGATCCGGAATATCGCGACCTGGAATTTGGATCAAGGGGGAGTGTGGGGAAGACAGCGCGTCTTTTTTTTATGGAGATAAATAAGAGGCCTGCCCGCTATTTAAGATTGTATGCCAGGAAGGCATGGATGTTCTTTAATGGATACGAGGCTCCCTCGAATACAAATTATTATCTTTACAGAGAGGAATTTCCAACGGTCTTGAGGTGGCCGCTTTTTAGTTTCCGGCTGGTTTGCAGTCTGGCTATACTGGGCATATTGTTGAGTGTGCTCAGGCAAAAAAGGCCTTATCTAGTCCTTATCTTTCTTGGGGTCCTCAGTGGTTCGGTAATGGTTTTTCATATCCAGTCAAGATTCAGATTGCCCGCAGCCCCATTGTTTATAATATTCTGCTCTTACGCTGCCTATTTTATATTTGACAGGATTAAAGAGGGGCGTTTGATAAGGTCTCTGGTGATTGTCGCGCTGGCGATATTTTTTTACGCGCTTTTAAGACCGGATCTGACATACGCTGGTTTCAGGGATAAAGACGATATTATCAGGCATATTGACAGGACCAACCTTGCGCTGGCGTATATAGATGGTTATAAGATATACGGAGATAACGAGGCCTTGAAACTGGCCTTGAGGCAATGCGACCTTGCGATAGAGAAAGAGATGTTTGACTATAGCCCTTATGCCGTCAAGGCACATATATATTTTCTGAAAGATAGATACGATGACTCGATAGACGAATATAAAAAGGCCCTTGTGTATGAGAGTCGCAATCCATTTTTATACAACGAGATAGCGGGTGTTTATTATAACCAGGGGGCCTATGAGAAGGCGCTGTTGTATGAAAAAAGGGCGCTCTATCTCTTTCCCGAAAACAAGGTCTTTGAAAAGAATCTGGACATGATACCCGTATCCAAAAGATGAAGATTACCAGAAGGACCCATATCTTATTTATAGCGCTCCTGATAGTGGTTGTTTTTTCGCCCTCTTTAAAGAACGATTTTGCATGGGACGACAAGTACCTTATAACAAATAATCCTTATGCGAAAAACTGGGCATATCTTCCGCAGATCTTTACCACGCAACTGTACCAGGGCAGTCAGGTGGAGAGCAATTTTTACAGGCCCATGCAGCTTATTTCCTTTGCAGTAGACCATTCGATCTGGGGACTGAATCCCTTTGGCTATCACCTGACAAATCTGGCCCTGCATGTATTTAATTCTGTCCTTGTGTATTTTATTTTAATAGCGATCAGCGCCTCGCCTTATCTGGCGCTCTTGACAGCAATGTTTTTTGGCATCTCGCCTGCAATATCAGGCATTACCTATTATATCTCAGCGCGGTCTGACCTTTTGATGGCCCTGTTTATGTTCTTGTCGTTTTTGTTATTCGGTAGATATGTAAAGACCAAGGGGCGGGCATTATATATTTTTTCTGTTGTCTCATTCATGATCGCGCTTTTGTGTAAGGAGATGGCAGTGGTATTGTTGATGTTTTTGGGTTTGGAGATCCTTAGGTCCGGCGAAAAGAAAAGCAGACAATGGCCAGCGCTTTTGCCTTATGTGATAGTCATGTTCTTTTATGGCGCCATCAGGTATTTTATTTTAGATTTTTCAGGAAACGCAGACCCCAGTTACACAGCCCATATACCATTATGGGGGCGCATCCTGACAGATTTTAAGATAGTGCCCAAATATCTCGGCCTGCTTTTATTTCCATACGGGCTGCACATGGAATGGTTTATAGAGCCCGCCAAAAGAATATTTGAAACGAAAGTGCTCTTTTCTTTTGGCCTCATTGTCGCGCTTGCGTTTATGCTCAGGAGGCTGTGGCGCGCGAACAAGCTGGTTTTGTTTGGCGTGCTCTGGTTTTTATTGGGGCTTGCGCCTGTCTTGAATATCTATCCTATATCGGTCTTTTTTGGAGAAGGATGGCTCTATGTCCCGTCCGTAGGGTTCTTCATTGTCCTTGGTATTATTTTTCAGGATGTCATTGCCCCGAGAGCAGGAAGGGTATTGACTAGGGCCCTGGTAGCGCTGCTACTTGTGTATTATTCCTTCTTTACCATTAGTTATGGAAAGGTCTGGAAGGATTCAGTCAGTTTGTTCGAGAATGTATTAAAATACGAGAAGAAAAGCCCTTTTATCCACCTCACCTACAATAATATGGCCATGGCTTATTATGATAAAGGAGAGATTGCCGAATCGATCGAACACTGCAGGAATAGCATATCCTCGAATCCCAGATATCCGGAGGCATATAACAATCTTGGCGTTGCCTATATGGCAGAGGCAAGGCCTGTCAGGGCCATGGCCAATTTTAAAAAGGCGATCAGCCTGAAAAAAGACTACACATCCGCCTATTGTAATCTGGCACATGCGTATAAGGGCATGGGCATGACAGATAATGCAATCAGGTTTTCAATGGCTGCGATAGATATAGATCCTGATTCTTACGATGCGTATCGCAATCTGGGTTATATCTTTTCAGAGAAGGGCGATGCGGATAAAGCGATACGATTTTTTACAAAGGCCCGCGAGATCAGAAGAGAATCTTTTGAACCTTATTATTGCCTTGGGAACCTTTATATAAGGAAGAATAGATACAAGGCTGCATTGGGCGAGTTCCAGGAGGCGCTGCGGCGCGGCGCAGGGGATTATAAGTTTTATAATGAACTGGCCTTTTTGTACATAAAAAATAACAGGTTTAAGGAGGCAGAAGGGGCGCTCATGCAGTCTCTGGAATTGAACAGCGACCAGTCAGAGCCGCATAACAATCTGGGCAATCTTTATTCCATGCTTGGATATCTTGATCTGGCCATTGACGAATACAGGATGGCGCTCGAGCTAGAGCCTGATAACGCGGAGATGCAGGACAATCTTAGGAAGACAGAGGTTGAACTGACGCAGCATCCTTAGAGGATTGGCAATATGGATAAGCCGTTTATCTCAATTATAATACCAACGCATAATTCCGCATCAACCCTTGCCGAGACCATAAAGGGCTGCATGAACCAGGATTATCCCCGGGACAGGCTGGAGATAATAGTGGTTGACGATGGCTCGAAAGACGACACAAAAAAGGTCGTCGAAGGTTTTCCGGTCAAGTATATTTATCAGAAAAAGGCCGGTCCTGCCTCAGCCAGGAACAATGGCTGGCGCAATTCAAAAGGCCAGGGTCTTTGCTTTATCGACGCTGATTGTATACCTTACACCGACTGGGTCTCAAAATTAGCACGCCATTACGATAGAGGCGATATCGACGCAGTGGCCGGCAGTTATGCCGTAGACGGCTGCAGGTATCTATTGGATAAATCCGTGCATTATGAAATAAAATATAGACATTCAAGGATGCCTGAATATACCAATTCCTTTGGCACGTACAATGTCTTAGTAAAACGTCACGTGTTCGAGGCCTTGGGCGGCTTTGACCCCGGGTACTGCAATGCCAGCGGCGAAGACAGCGATCTCGCTTACAGGATCATAAAGGCAGGCCATAAGATATATTTTGAGAAGCAGGCGCTTGTCAGTCACCACAATAGCCTAAGGATTTTGAAATATTTTGCAGTCCAGTTCCGGCATAGTTACTGGAGGATGAAGTTATACAGGAAGAGCGCCTCGATGATTACGAGAGATGAATATGGGTACTGGAAGGATTTCGCAGAGTTATTTCTTGTGGCAGGCCTGGCTGTATGCCTGTCGTTGAATAGCTTTATGCTAGCGGCCTTATTGGCAGCACTGCTCTTTGTCATGCAGCTGCCGCTTTCTGTAAAGGTGTTTTTGGCAGAGAGAGATGTGAGGTATCTTATTTTTTCTTTTGTTACCTTTGTCCGCGCCTTTGTGCGTATTCTGGGAGGTATATTTGGGTTTATTACATTCTGGATCATCAAAAGATAATCCGCGGCGTTTTTGGGATGATTTCTGGAAGGCCCGCAGCGTTAAGGACGCGGGGTCGCGGGCCAAGGCACGCATGATAGACATTGTATCGAATTACACAAAGCCCGGCGACAGCGTTCTGGATGCCGGATGCGGCTCGGGATTTTTTTCATCCCATTTTATATCCTCTGGCTGCAATGCGTATTCTCTGGATTATTCCGAACAGGCCCTATTGGTCACAAAAGGACGCACAGAAGGCAAGGCCAAGGCGTATATAAAAACGGATATTTTGGACGAAGAGGCCTTGTCGGATATCGGCACAAGGTTTGATGTTATTTTTACAGACGGACTTTTAGAGCATTATTCGAAGGAGGAGCAGGACAGGATCATTCGGAATATGAAGCGCCTCAAAAGAGAGAATGGCTGCATGATAAACTTTGTTCCAAATAGATTTTCTTTCTGGTCTATGATACGGCCGTTTTATATAGGTATCAAGGAAAGACCTTTCCTTATGAAGGGGTTTTTGGACCTTCATGCGAGAAACGGCCTGAAGATCATTTCGTCAGGCGGCCTTAATGTAGTGCCTTTTGGGATTTCACCCGAGAGATCATTGGGCAGGCGCCTCGGCATGCTTTTTTATTGTGTAGCAATATAGCCCAGGGTTTACATTTAAGTCATTGACTTAAATGTAAACCCATCCAAGGAAGAGAATGAAGATATTATTTCTGAATCCATCATACGGGAAAGGGTTTTGTAAGACAGCGAGGTGGTTTGCCAAGTCCAGGGCAAGGGAACATCGCCACCCGGATTATCTCTGCACAGCAATAGCTGTTCTGGAGAGGGATGGCCATTGCTGCAGGTTTGTGGATGGCGCAGCCAAGGACGTGTCTGTCAGCGAGACAGCGCAGGTGCTCAGGGATTTTAAGCCGGAAGCTGTTGTTATCAATACGACCACGCCCTCTATAGATTCTGATCTGGGGTATGCGAGGATGTGCAAGGAGCAAGCCGGCCAGGGAGTTTTCACGATAATGGTAGGGCCGCATGTGAGCGCTGAGCCAGAGGACGCGCTGAGAAGAGGCGGGCATTTTTTAGACGCTGCTGCGCGGAGAGAGTATGACTATACCTTAAAGGAATTTGCCAATACCGGAGGCATCTCTGATTTAAAGGGTGTGTCGTATTTAAAGGATGGCGAGGTGATACATAATCCAGACAGGCCGTTTATTGAGGACATGGACGATCTTCCTTTTCCAGCATGGCACCACATAGATCCCCGCGATTATTATGCCCCTGCCAAAAGAAACCCTTTTCTTACCTTGATCACCGGAAGGGGCTGCGAAGGCAGATGCACTTTTTGTCTGTTTCCTCAGGTGATGTATGGCAGGCATTACAGGCCGAGGAGCCCTGAAAACGTATTGGATGAGATAGAATATGATATACGGCTTTTCCCTGGATTAAAGGAGATCATGTTTGAGGACGATACCTTTACGCTGGCCAGATTTCATGGGAGATTGGCGCGGATATGCCAGGGTATGCTGGATAGAAAAATAAGGATATCATGGGCATGCAATGCGAGGCCGGATATACAGGATCTCTCTCTTTTGAGATTAATGAAAAAGGCAGGCTGCAGGATGGTGTGCGTTGGTTTTGAATCAGGGGACGAAAATATACTGGCGAATCTCAAAAAAGGGACTTCTCCCGGGGCAATGATGAACTTTGCCCGATTATGCAGGAAGGCAGGCATATCAGTGCACGGATGTTTTATAATAGGGGCCCCTGGCGAGACAGCAGATTCTATCAAAAAGACGGCCAGGTTTGCCGCAGGCATGCCGATTGATACAGTCCAGTTCAGCGGGTTATGTCCTTATCCGGGGACAGAGTTTTATAATTGGTGCAGGGAGAGCAATTATATTAGTTCAAGGACCTGGAAGGAATGGGTGGATGACAATGGAGAGCAGAGGACCATCATAGATTATCCGCATCTTTCGTGCGAGGCCATGAACAAGGCAATAGACAGGTCACTCTACAGCTTTTATCTCAGACCTCGCTATATACTCTCGCAGGTCTTTCAACCCAGATCCGCGCAAGATATCCAGGCAAGGGCAAAGGGGTTGTTTAATTTCATTAATCATATGTGGGTAACAAGGTATATGTAGATGGCCCTGATGCCCTAAAAGGTATTCCTCACCTTGACAAACCGCAAAGTGTATGGTATACTTCTTCTACATTCTATTTGTTCCCCGTTTTAATATATGCCTCATATAAGGTTCAATTGGGTTGACATTCTTTTTGTAACCCTAGTAATTAGAATATGTTACATCGGCTATAAAAAAGGTCTTTTTTCTGAGCAATTTCGCCTTTTAGGCCTATTTACCGCATTCATTCTTTCTTTTAATAATTATACCAGGGTAAGTAATTTTTTGACGACCCATACCTCATGGTCCGGTATAAAGCCGGACGCGGTCTCGTTCTTATTTATATTTTTACTTATACTTGCCATATTCAAGATCCTGACCAAAATGGCAGGTTTATTTTTTGGCGGCGAAGAAAACGTTTCCATTTTCAACAGTCTTGCAGGGTTTGTATTGGCCCTGGCAAGAGGCCTTTTATTGATAGGCCTGATCTATGTTTTGCTGGTCAATAGTCATTTTAAATATTTATCCAATAGCGCAGAAGAAAGATCTTTTTCAGGTCAGTATGTGGCGGAGATAGCGCCTTTTGCATACAAGGCAGGAATGGCCATGTATCCGTGGAAGGCAACAGAGACACCGCTGGTGAAGCTGATAAACAGTTAAGTTTAGGGAGGGATCAAGTGAAGCTTGGCGACATTTATAAGAGGGCAGTGGAGTTCGGGATGCAAAAGGATCCAAGGGGTAAAGCAGGCGTCAAGGAAGAGCTTTTAAGGGCAAAGAAAGAATACGAAAACCTGAACAAAAAAGACAAGGAAGTATACGATAAAGAAAGGCTTATTAATCCTTACAGCGATACGCGTATACTCTTTGGCAAAAAAGACATTGAGGTCAAGACGCTTCTTGTGGGCATAGATATAGAGGTGGGCGAGGTCCTTCTTGCCGATAGATTAAGAGAAAGAGGAGAAAAAATAGATCTTTTACTTGCGCATCACCCTGAAGGCACTGCGCTTGCAGGATTTTTCAACGTGATGTATATGCAGGTCGATATATTGAAAGGGGTGGGCGTGCCTGTGAATATCGCCGAGTCCCTGATGCAGGAAAGGATAAAAGAGGTCGAGAGAAAGGTGCTTCCCGCGAATCACATGAGGGCTGTTGATGCAGCCAGGCTTATGGGCATTGCCTTTATGAACTGTCATACGCCTGCGGACAATTGTGTTGCTTCGTATCTGCAGGGCCTGATGGACAAGAAAAGACCGGATACACTCGCTGATATAATAGATATCCTTAAGGTAATCCCTGAATATAAAGAATCGACAAAACAGGGCTTGCCTCCCCAGATCATAAGGGGTCACTCGTCAAGTAAGGCAGGCAAGGTGTTTGTGGACATGACAGGCGGGACAGAGGGCTCCAAGAATATATTCAGTAAACTTTCCAATGCAGGCATCTCAACGCTGGTATGCATGCATCTTGGCGAACAGCATTTCAAGAAGGCATCTGAAGAGCATCTGAATGTGATCATTGCCGGGCATATAGCGAGCGACAACGTGGGGTTGAACCTGATGCTCGATGAACTGGGAAAAAAGGAAAGGCTTAACATACTGAGTTGTTCAGGGTTCAGGTGCTTCTCGCGGAGGAAATAGACACAGATCATGGCTAAGATACCAGAACACATACTAAATGAGATTCAGGACAGAAGCGATATAGTGGAGGTCATCTCCGGTTATATCCCCTTGAGGCCGGCTGGCAGGAATTTCAAGACGCTCTGTCCGTTCCATCACGAGAAGACGCCGTCTTTTATCGTGAGCCCCGATAAACAGATATATCATTGTTTCGGATGTCATTCCGGCGGAAACGTATTTAATTTTGTAAAGGAATACGAAAAGATAGATTTTATTGACGCGGTAAGGATGCTTGCCGGAAAGACTGGCGTAAAGTTACCGGCATACAAGAAGGAATCGCGCGAAGAGGATTCATTTGTAGGCACTGTTTACAGCATAAATGATATTGCAGCAAATTTCTATAGTAGTCTATTGGAAAGGGCCCCTGCGTCTTCAGGGGTGCGGCGTTACGTAGAAAAGAGGGGGATTGAGGAGTCTGTGTTAAAAAAATTCAGGGTCGGTTGTGCGGATGCCTCCTGGAGCTCTCTAGCGGATTATTTATTGAAAAGGGGCGTAAAGATAGATATGTCGTTGAAGGCCGGCCTGATCCAAAAAGGCAAGCAGGGATCTTTTTACGACCTATTCAGGGGCAGGCTCATATTTCCTATATGCGATGTCAGGGGAAGGATCCTGGGTTTTGGCGCTAGGGTCATGGATGATTCTTTGCCAAAGTATATAAATTCCCCAGAGACCGTGATCTACAAAAAGAGCCAGCATCTATACGGCCTAAATTTCGCAAAGCCCCACATAAGGGAAAAGGGTTTTGCGATTATAACAGAAGGTTATCTTGATGTAATCACTTCTCATCAATATGGCATAAGCAATACGATCTCCTCTCTGGGCACAGCGCTGACGCTTGAACAGATAAGACTTCTCAGAAGATACACGCATAACGTGGTGATGGTATATGATGCAGACCAGGCAGGCGAGATGGCGACGCTGAGGGGCCTGGACCTGTTCCTGGAAGAGGGCATGAATGTCAAGGTGGCGACCCTGGATAAAGGCCATGACCCTGATAGTTTTATACGCAAATTTGGTCCGCGTGGTTTTACTACAGCGATAAAAAAGGCAAACAGTTTGTTTGATTATAAATTGGGGCTTTTGAATGAGAAATTCACAAAAGACGAACCTGAGCAGAAGGCCGAGATCGTAAAAGAGATGCTTTTAACAATACGGAAGGTTAGAAATTCTGTTATAAAAGCGGAATATATAAAAAGGTTATCCCAGGGGCTTTCTATAAAAGAAGATGCTGTATGGGATGAGCTAAAGAAAACCAAAAAGAAGGTCAGGGGTTATGAACTACGGACGACGGACGACGAACCGCGAACGACGATAAGTATATCTCCGGCAGAAAAGATATTGCTAAAACTAATGCTCGAGGATGTCAACGTGGTAAACACTGTTAAAAACAGTCTCCAGCCGTTTGATTTTAAAAACCCGCAGATAAGACACCTGGTCGAAGCGCTTTTTGGCCTGGACTCGGAAGATAGTTTTATAGATGCGACGAAGCTTATCAATTACCTGGAAGACAGGGTTGCGCCCAACGTGATTTCTTTTATTGTCAATGAAGAGATGGATATAAAGGATAAGGAGCGGAACGTCTCGGACTGCATAAGGACGATCAAGAAAGAACAGAGATGCGAGGAGTTAAAGGATATTCAGAACAGATTGATCTTAGCGCAGAAGAATGGCTTTGAAGACGAGGCAAAAAATCTTTTAGAGCAGTTTAGTAAGTTGATAAAAAAAGGAGCTTAACCTATGGGCAAAAACGGCAAGAAGAAAAAAAAGACCTGGAGCAGCAGCCGCAGTGTCGAGAAATTGTTGGCGCTGGGCAGGAAAAAGGGCCATCTCACATACGAGGAGATAAATGACTTTTTGCCCGAGGATATTATTTCTACTCAGGAGATAGAAAAGGTCTTCACGATCCTGGATAAAGAGAGTATAGATATAGTGGATTCTGAAGAGGAATTCAAGGCGCGCCAAAAACAAGACGGCGGCAACGGAAAGCAGAAAAAGGCCTCCGGGAAAAAGGCGTCAGGGGCCTCTCCAGCAGGCGCGAATGTTGCTACTGCCATAGAGGATCCGGTAAAGATGTACCTTAGGCAGATGGGGCAGATACCGCTTCTTTCCAGGGAAGAGGAGATAAGGCTTGCCCAGGAGATAGAGAGCAAGGAAGAAGAGTATAAAAGGGCAGTCTTGGGCTCTCCTTACGTCAAGGATATTGTTCTCTCTCTGGCAAATAATATACTGGCGAGAAAGATCAACATAGAAGATGTGATAAGAGAAGAGCCAACAGCAAAAAAGGAAGATGATGCCTTTAGGAATATCGAGAGGCTGGTAAGGAGGATAAGGGCCTCTAAAAAAGGCAAGGGCGCAATGGAGCTGTGCCTGGAGTTTAATTTCTCCACCTCCGTGGTAGAGGATTTTTCCAAGGACATAAGGGCCGCAATATCCGAGATGGATTCCATTGACAGGGAGATGCAGAGGATGCGCAGGCGCAGGATCAGGGGCAGCATAGCCTCTTTTGAAAAAAGGAAAAAGGACATAGAGGATAGGTTTGGCAAGAAGCAGGGCGATGTAAAAAAGGATTTTGGCCTGATAAGGAAGAAGGCCATGAAGTTCAACAGGGTCAAGAAGGCCATGGTCGAGGCAAATCTAAGACTTGTCGTCAGTATTGCTAAAAAATATACCAACAGGGGGCTTTCTTTTCTGGACCTGATCCAGGAGGGCAACATCGGCCTGATGAAGGCAGTCGAGAAGTTCGAATACAGACGTGGATATAAATTTTCCACGTATGCAACATGGTGGATACGACAGGCTGTGACACGCTCCATAGCTGACCAGGCCAGGACCATCAGGATACCTGTACACATGACAGAGACCATAAACAAGCTCATCAGGGTCTCAAGGATACTAGTGCAGGAGAATGGCAGGGAGCCGGCAGCTGAAGAGATCGCAGCTGAGATGAGGATGAACGTTGAAAAGGTCAGGAGTATATTAAAGATCGCTCAGGAGCCGATATCTTTACAGACACCTATAGGGGACGAGGGCGATACCAGCTTTGGTGATTTTATCGAGGACAAGAAAGCGATCTCTCCTGCCAATGCATCTGCTTATACTATGTTGAAGGAGGAGATGGATAATATCCTCAATACGCTTACTGAACGGGAGAAGAGGGTCTTGAGGCTCAGGTTTGGGATTGGTGACGGCTATCCAAGGACACTTGAAGAGGTAGGCAGTATCTTTAATGTGACCAGGGAGAGAGTAAGGCAGATAGAGGCAAAGGCATTGAGGAAGCTGAGGCATCCTACCAGAAGCAGGAGGCTGAAGAATTTCCTTGAGATGGCTTTTAGCAAGGAGATTTGATCTGTTGTTTGTCTGTTCTAGAGGGGTCAAGCTGTTAAAGCTTGACCCCTTTTTTTTATCGCAAATGCTTTACATTTTCGACAATGTCAGAAGTGTAAAGCATTTTGTGGGCGGCTGCGAGGCAGGACAAAATATACTTGTCATAGCATAGTTCAAATGGTATTATAAAAGCCATGAAAAATACTAAATGCCCTGTATGTGAAAATCCCGAAAATAGACTGCTCTATTCAAAAGAAGAAGATCTGGCCGCAGAAAAATTTTCCTTTAATATTCTAAGGTGCGGTAATTGCAGTCACCTCTTTTCCTTTCCATTGTCTTCTTCCGGAGAACTAAATAGCAATTATGAAGAGACAAGGGCTATATTTCTTGATGACCTGAAAAAGACAAACAAAAAGATTAAAAAATGGGATAAGGGATGGAGAAAGTTTATTTTAAAAGAATATCTAGGATATAAGAAAACCCCGTCGAGGAACAGCCTGAAATATCTATGCGCGTTCTTTATGTCGAGATTCACCTCTCTTACTCTTGTGCCATTTCACGGGGAAGGTAAAATACTGGATGTCGGCTGTTACAACATGCTGTACCTTCACCTGCTTAAAAATCTAGGGTGGGATGTACAGGGAGTCGAAATTGATAGAAATGCCTGCAGGCTGGCAATGGAATTAGACATCAGTACCTTCTGCGGGGAACTAGAAAATGCGGGATTTGCTGAAGAGTCTTTTGACGTGGTACGGTTCAATCAAGTCCTTGAACATATCCCTGATCCTAAAAAAACAATAAATGAGGCAAAGAGGGTATTGAAAAAAGGCGGAAGGCTTTACATCTCTGTTCCAAACGCAAGAAGCCTGGCCCGTCTTTTATTTGGAGATATATGGCTCGGCCCCGCAGGCCATGTCCAGGGATTTTCCCCTCGTTCCGCAACATACCTCTGCAGGCACCTGGGGTTCAAAATAAAATCTATGAGATTCAATTCAAGCAGAAATATCCTTATTAACGGTATTGATTATTTTCTCAAGGGCATGGGGAAGGATATTTCACTGAAAAACAGATTTACCCGTTATGCTATCGCTTCCCCGCTCAATTTTATTCTGAACATACTGCATCTCTCTGATACGCTCACTGTCGAGGCAGAAAAATAATACCCATCTGTGATTGCAGGCGTCCTATTTAGGTACACCCTACTATTTTCTGTGCCGACTTGTTCTAAAAAATCCTCTTGTCAGGCACTAAACCAAATGATATAATCATCTTTCTACGGGCCCATAGCTCAGTTGGTTAGAGCACCTGACTCATAAACCGAATCAAAGAATTTCCGTAACGCTTTGAAATTGCTGCTCCCACAATATCTTAACTAGCAAAAACATGAAAATTGCATTAATACGTTGTTTTTGGATTCCCGTTTCATGGCCGCCTGATATAGGGCTCGCATATATCGCTGCTGTTCTTAAAAAAGACGGTCATGAAGTATCGGTATTTGATTTGAATATAGAATTCTATCACAAAATGGAAGAATTTAGAGAGAAGTTGGAACAGGGTAATCGCGTTGTATTAGAGGAGCTTGGGGAAGTATTTTTACAAAAGCACCAACACCTCATAGGTGAGATATGCGACGATATCTTGAAACTGCAACCGGAGATTATTGGCTTCTGCATTTGGCAAACTAATACAATAGTTAGCCGGAATTTAGCCAAAAGGCTTAAAGAAATAGACCCGTCTATATTTATAATTTTCGGTGGACCTGATTCCTTTCCACTGTTTTCAGGGAAAAAGATCATTGAAGATAAGATAGCAGATGTGGTCGTATATGGTGAAGCAGAGATTACAATCAGGAGAGTCTTGGATTCAATTAGTAAGGATAGAAAAGTTATGCCGATACAGGGGACTATTATTAACAGAAACGGTGAAATAGTAGATTGTGGTTGGCCTGATTTAGTAGAAAATCTAGATGAGTTGCCAGTTCCAGCATGGGATGACTTTCCGCTGCAATTGTACATTGATAAAAACACCATACCGATATCTTTTAGTCGAGGCTGCGCGTATAAATGCGAGTATTGCCCAAGAGAAACATATCCGAGATATCGCTGTCGTTCAGCTGAAAATATAGTTTCTGAAATAGAGAGTTGGTTACATGGACATCCGAATAGACGTACCTTTTCTGTCTCTGACAGCGCACTTAATAACAACCCCAGGCAAGTAGAAAAGTTATGCGACTTAATTATCGATAGAAATCTTCATATCAAATTCGGAGGTTTTGCTATCCCTCATCCACGGATGGATTGTAAGTTTCTTTTAAAGATGAAAAAGGCAGGATTTGACGGACTTTGTTATGGAGTGGAAAGTGGCTCTGATAGAATACTTGCTAAACTGGGAAAAAAAATAAAACTTGAAACTATACAAAGAGTAATAAAAGATACATATGAAGCCGGTATATCTGTTACCGTAGATCTTTTAGTAGGATTGCCCGGTGAATCAGAAGACGATTTCGACAGATCGCTGGATTTTTTAATTCAGAATAGAAAATATATAACTGATGTAGGGGCCAACCGTTATGGGGTGGCAGAGTATAGCTATGTCAAATCACATAGAGAAGAATTTGAATTTATACCTGAGGAAGTTATAAATAGTCGCTTTACCAGGCTTAAAGGAATAATCGATTCTCTAAATCTTTCTGTGACTAACAAGTATTGAATTGAAGGTAAAGACTGCATTGCTCAGGATATCAAAATATCCAGACAGCCTTTAAGTATTTGCAATAAGATAGACCCTTCTTTTATTATCGAAAAATACAGGCTGTTCACTCCAAAAAAAGAACTAGGCCAATATCTCTTGTCATGATTCGAGTTAGGTGGTATAATTATTTTTCTATGGGCCCATAGCTCAGTTGGTTAGAGCACCTGACTCATAATCAGGGTGTCCAAGGTTCAAGTCCTTGTGGGCCCACCATATTGTCATAGTAGTTGTAGTGTTTGGACCTGTAAGGACTTGAAGCGAGCGAGCACCGAGCAAAGCGAGGAAAAGTCCGCAATCCGCGGACGACAGCGAGCGAGGTGAGACTACGCAGCCCGAGCAATCAGCGAGGGCGTAGTAGCCAAGTCCTTGTGGGCCCACCATCCGCCACCAAAGGTGGCGAGATGGTGAGGTCTCGCCCTCCGTCAAAGGCAGAGAGGCGGACCCACCAATCCGCCGTAGGCGGATTGATCCTGAGGATGCGACGAATAGTAGCATCCGAAGGACCTTCAAAGACGATTAAGGTCCTTCGGTGCCTAAAATGCTTATTATTCATTCGCATTTTTTAACGGCACCTCAGGATCAAATTTTGCTTCGCAAATTTGGGGCGATTAGCTCAGTTGGTTAGAGTGCTGCCCTCACATGGCAGAGGTCACTGGTTCGAGTCCAGTATCGCCCACCATCCGCCTAAGGCGGACGAGGGGCCAAAGGAGGAAGATAGTTGAGCCAGGCAAAGACGATTAAGGAACAGATTGGATTTTTGATAGGGCTCCAGGTTATTGATAGAGAGATTTATTCATTGAATAGAGAAAAAAAAGAGATGCCCGCTAGAATCAAGACAATAGATGAGACATTAGGTAGCAAGAAAACTGGCATTAAGCAGGCAGAAGAAGATTTAAAGTCCTTGCAGGTAAAATTGAAAGACAGGGAGGTCAGCTTGCAGCAGAAGGAAGATCAGATTAAAAAGCTGCAGCTCCAGCTTTATCAATTAAAGAGCAACAAGGATTATTCTGCGATGCTGACAGAGATAGAAGGGGTGAAGGCGGATAATTCTCTCATGGAAGAAGAGATAATAAAATTAATGGACGAGATAGAGGCGGCCAGGAAGAAGATAGCAGAGGAAAAGGAGCTGTTTAAGAAAGAAGAGGTAAGTTCTCAGAAGGAGAAAGAGGCAATCAAGGCAAGGGGAAAAGAGGTTGATTCGCGGCTTTCCGACCTTTCCTCTCAGCGAGAGAATGTAGTGCCCAATATTGAAAAGCAGATCCTGGCGAGATATGAGAGGGTGCTTGAAAACAGGGAAGGCCTTGCGATTGTGGCGGTAGATGATGGCGCGTGCAGCGGATGTCACATGAATCTCCCGTCGCAGGTTGTGAGCGAGGCGAAGATAAAAGAGAGCATTGTTGTTTGCGGGAGTTGTTCAAGGATCCTTTATGTGGAGGACAGCGTTGAAATCAATTGAGATATTTATAGACGGTGCTTCAAGAGGAAATCCCGGGCCTTCGGGCATAGGCATAGTATTCTTCGACGACAAAAAGAACGTCGTTAAAAAAATATTTAAATTTATAGGGAATGCGACAAATAACGTTGCGGAGTATACCGCGTTTATCTACGCATTGCAGGAGGCGCTTATAGATAGATATGAAGATGTAAAGATCGCCTCAGACAGTGAATTGTTGACCAGGCAGCTCAGAGGAGAATATAGAGTTAAAAACGAGAATCTAAAACCGTTTTACGATCAGTTTTTACATCTTTCGCGAGGATTCAACAGGATCGAGGTAGTTTCAATAGGCAGAAAAGATAATAGCATAGCGGATAAACTCGCCAACAAGGCAATAGATTCGCGGGTAGACGGTTCATTAAAAATTGAATAGGCGCAGGTTGGATGGTCGCCTCTGTCTTTAGACAGGGGAGGAAAGTCCGGGCTCCACAGGGTAGCATAGCGGGTAATGCCCGTCTCCGCCAAAAAAACACGGCGGAAGGATTAGAGCCACAGAGACGAGTCTGAGAGGCGTTTTATGGTAACGTAGTAGCTTAAGCGTACGTTGCCTGCTTTTCAGGGTGAAACGCGGTAATCTCTATGCGGAGCAAAACCAAATAGGTCTCGCTAGGAAGAACGGCCCGTTCAGTAGAGCGAGACGGGTAGGTTGCACGATCCCGGCAGCAATGTCGGGGCAAGATAGATGACTATCATCCGCCAAATGCGGAGACAGAACCCGGCTTACAGGCCTGCGCCGTATTCATCCAACCCCTTGTATTTACCCAAAAAATATGATATATTTTGACATATGCGTATAATAGCAAATGTTATAATAATATCGTTTTTTATAGCGACCACCCTCTACGCAGATACTGTTGTTATGAAGGACAGGACAGAGGTCAAAGGCCTGGTCGTTGATGAATACACAGACAGGATTACTTTTAATACTGTTGACGGCGAAAAGACCATTTTCAGGGATGATATAGAGAGGGTCGAATACGATACGCCTGAGCAGAATTTCATGCAGCTTGGACGGGCCTACGATGAGAAAGGGTGGTATGATAAGGCAGCGTTTTATTACAAGAAGGCAATGGAGATAAACCCGGAGTATAAAGACGCCAGAGAGGCATATCTTGCGAGCCACACAAAGGCATGGCGGCAGGAAGAAAAGATGACCATGAAGGAACTGGAGCACCGGAACATGGTAATGGACTGGTGGAAGAACAGGAATAAGGAAACTGTTTCACCGGCCAAGGACAAGGCGCTATTATTGAAAGATACGCTCGGTATTTCTTTGATAAAAAAAGACGGGATTTTTACAATAGACGAGGTCAGGCCTTATTCCAGCGCAGCCAGTTCTGGTATTAAAGACGGGGATATGCTTGTGGGTATCTGGGGCAAGCTTATACGCTACAGCAGGATAGAGGATGTGCTTGAGGAGCTCTTGGGCCCCGCGCATTCAGAGGTCAGGGTTTTAGTGGATAAGGAGATTGTTGTTGCGGTCGAGGTAAACGACAAGGATACATATAAAGGATTGGGGATTTTGCTGGGTTTTGAATACGAGGACCTTACTGTAATGGATGTTGTGGGCGGCGCAAAGGGAGACGCAGCTGGTTTTAAAAAAGGCGACCTTGTAATAGCCGTGGATAAAAATATTACCCGATATCTGCCTCTTGATAGCGTTATAGCGCTTATAAATAGTTCAGGAGATAATAAAAATATTATTTTTGGTGTCAGGCGGACTGTAAATTTGAGGAGAGAAGGTAAATAATGCCGACAAAACCTGGTTTTAGAAGAAGGCAGTATATAATAAAGAAAGGACTGCAGTACCGCTACATAGGCATAGTGTTTGCCATTGCCCTTTTAGCGTCGATAGTCACAGGTTATACTGTGTTTGCAACCGGATGGACGCTTCTCGGAGAAAAACTGGCAAATGTATATCCCCAGGGCAGGCTTGTGGTTGTGTTAAGGGCGACAAACCTTGCCTTGATCAGGAATCTATTATTTGCCTCGCCGCTTATTTTTATTTTGGGGCTATTATTTTCTCACAGGATAGCAGGGCCTGTTTACAGGATCGAAAAAAGTGTTTACGAGATCGCCAATGGCAACCTTGGGATGAGGATAAAACTAAGACAAGGGGATGAGCTCTGGGACCTTGCCAATATGATAAATAACATGACGGAAAAACTCGATAAGGGCATTGCCTTAAATAAAGAGAGTGTATCGGCAATCCAGAAAGACCTGGATGAGATTAAAAAGACGATCTCCGGCCAGCCATTTGACCTGAAAAAGGTAGACGCATCCATAAACGGCCTCCAGTCAAAGATAAAAGACCTTGATTCTTCCCTCAACATCTGGACCACCGCAGCCTAATCCCACCAAAGGTTATACTTTTAACATTGTTTTGCTTCGCTGAAATGTTTTCACTTTCAGCTTCGCAGAAACCCGGTATTCCTACGAAGCCAAGCGCATAAGCTGCTTGGCGGAGTAGAATTGCAAAAAATATAAACCCTTGCGTATAATACTTTCAATATTTGGCTACGCTCTGCACTGGCCGGACCGTGCAAGGTGCAACATAACTATTCAAATAGTACACGTAAAACCCCTATGCGTGCGACAAAAACCCCTATGCGTGTTGACAATCGAGGGTTTCTTTGTTATACTGGCAGGCGTCTATGCGAGTGTGCCATGTTATAACAAAACCTGAACTGGGTGGGGCACAGCTTTCCACTCTTAATATCCTCTCCGGCCTTCCAAGAGATAGATACGATATTTCCGTTATTACCTCACCAAAAGGCATACTTAGCGCTGAATTTAGAGACCTAAAGGATGCAAAAGCCTTTTTCTCGCCATTTCTGACACGCCCTATAAATATCCTGTCTGATATATTGGCATTCATACATATATTTCTTATATATAGAAGCAATAAATACGCAATAGTACATACGCATAGTTCAAAGGCCGGTATTATCGGACGTCTGGCAGCTCGTCTTGCAGGCGTGCCTGTGATCATACACACAGTGCATGGCTGGTCTTTTAATGATTGCCAGGGCTGGGTCAGAAAACGGCTCTTTATGTCCCTGGAAAGGGCAATGGCGAGATTTACCACAAGGATCATATGTGTTTCCAAAAAGGACATGGAAACAGGATTGAAATATAAGATAGCAGGCCCGGATAAGTTTGTTCTAATAAAATACGGCATACCTCTTGCTGAATTCAGAAGATCATCGGTTGATCCATTGGTAAAGAAAAAGGAATTGGGCATTACCAATAGCGGCCCTGTAATAGGGATGGTATCCTGCCTTAAGCCCCAGAAATCCCCCCTGGATTACATAAAGGCATGCATAAAGATTTATGAAAAGATGCCTGATGTAAATTTCCTGCTGGTGGGGGACGGCGCATTGAGAAGCAAATGCGAAAAACTCCTAGCCCCTACGCCACTAAACGGAAGATTTATATTTACCGGATGGAGGAGGGATGTCTCGGAGATCCTGGATATCCTGGATGTGGCAGTCCTGACAAGTAAATGGGAAGGCATGCCTATTTCTGTTATAGAGGCGCTTTGTAAAGGTTGTCCTGTTGTTGCTACGAATGCAGGCGGTACCCCTGAACTTATCAAGGGCGGGGTCACAGGTTATGTTACCCAGCCTGGCACATATGAAGAAACAGCTGAAAAGGTATTAAGGATACTTGGGGATCCGCTCTCTTTCAATAATATGAAAAGGCAGGCGTCTTTATCCATAGACGAATCCTTCGGGGTAGATAGAATGGTAAACGAGACAGAAAATTTATACAGGAGGTTGGTATGATTTACGCCTCGACATTTTTTATCGCCTTTCTTTTGGCGCTATTTTTATCGCCAGTCAGCGTCAAGATAAGCAAGCGCTTTAATATCTTCTCCAAGCCAAAAAAGGGAGAGACAGGCGGCAAGCCGTGCCTTGGGGGTATTGCTATATATATGGCCTTTATCGTGACTGTCCTCCTTATGGCCTTTTTTAAAGTAATACATGGCCCCGGGTTTGCAGGGTTGATAATCGCCTCAGGCATGATAGTTTTATTAGGGCTGATAGATGACGCAAAGGACTTGAGCCCCCTTAAAAAGATAATAGTAGAGTTGATAGCAATAGGGGTGTTGATATTATTTGGCGTCTTTACCGGGATCTCATTCCTGCCGATATGGACGAATATCCTGATCACGCTTATATGGGTACTTTTTATAACCAATGCGTTTAATCTACTGGATATTGCGGACGGATTGACCTCGGGACTTGTGATCATTATTTCCCTGACACTATTGGTCATTTCACTGGTGAACAGGGATATCTTTTCAGCAATCGTTCTGGTCGCATTGCTCGGGTCGCATCTGGGATTTCTGAAATATAATTACCCGCCGGCAAGGATCTACATGGGCGATACGGGGAGCCTGTTTTCGGGATTCGTATTGGCAGCAGTGGCAATAAACATCAGTTATGCGCCGCTCGAACGCCCTGTTGCCCTGATCACGCCGATACTCGCGATGAGCCTGCCTATATACGATACGCTTTTTTTGATAATAATGCGTATAAAAAAAGGCAAGCCGATTTTTAGCAAGACCAATGACCACTTTACATTGAGGCTGGTTACCATGGGGAATGGAGTGCGTAAAAGTATCTGGATCATGTATCTTTTCAGCATCTTTTTGGCAGTCTCGTCATTGATAGTGGCCTTTGGTCCCAACAGGACAGGTGTGGTTATGTTGATCGTCGTGGTTCTTGTGTTTATTCTAATGGGGAAGAAGGTCGGGATGGTCAAGGTAGAGGATTGATGTATAAGAGACAAGAGACAAGAGACAAGAGACAAGGCGAAGTTGTTATTTTGGGCGCGGGCATGGCCGGCCTTAGCACGGCATACCACCTGCAGAACAATTATTCCCTGTATGAAAAAGAGGCAGAGCCGGGCGGAATGGCCAGGACTATAGATAAGGACGGCTACAGATTCGACTATGACGGTCATCTCCTGCATTTTAGGGACGAATACGCATTTTCATTGATCAGCGATCTTCTGGACGGGAACCTTGCCCCTCACAAGCGCAATTCCTGGATATACTCAAAAGGCAGCTATACGCGATATCCGTTCCAGGCGAATTTTTACGGCCTGCCAAAGGACGTAATAAAGGAGTGCCTCGTCGGCCTTATAAGGGCAAGGCTCAATCTGGTCAATGTCTATGGAAAAAGGGATCTGAATGGAAATTTTGACAACTGGATAAGGATGACCTTCGGAGAAGGCATAGCAGAGCACTTTATGCTGAGTTATAATAAAAAATTCTGGACCGTAGAACCAAAAGAGCTTGTGTGTGACTGGCTGGACGGATTTGTGCCGGTGCCGGCCATTGAGGACGTGGTCACAGGGGCCATATCGAGCAGCACAAAGCCATACGGCTACAACTCAAGATTCTGGTATCCTGTAAAAGGCGGCATATCCGAAGTGGTGGATGGATTTTTGCAAAAGACCAGCAATCTTCACGTGAACAAAAAGGTGGTCACCATAGACCAGCACAGAAAAGAGATCGTGTTTGAGGACGGCACCATAAAAGGATTCAAACACCTGGTTAGTACAATACCATTGCCTGAACTGTGGAAGATTCTTGTAAACATCCCGGATAAGGTAAAAGAGGCCTTTTCAAGGCTCAGGCATACCTCTATCTTTGTAGTGAATCTGGGCATCAAAAGAGATGACGTTACGGACAGGCATTGGGTGTATTATCCCGAGGAAAGCATAGCCTTTTACAGGACAGGTTTTCCTACGAATTTTTCCATGGATGTGGCGCCTTCCAACAGGACATCTCTATATGCCGAGATATCTTATTCAGACAACAAAAAGATAGATAAGGAGAAGGCGATCAGGGATACTGTAAGGGATCTGAAGCTGCTGGGGATTATTTGCAGGGAGGACGAGATCGAGGTCTGTCAGCCCATAGATATCAAGTATGGCTACGTGATCTATGATTCAAACAGGAAATCAGCAGTGCAGACCATAAAGAATTATCTACAGAGATTCGGCATCCACACTATAGGCAGATATGGAAGCTGGAGTTATATGTCAATGGAAGACGTGATCCTTGAAGGAAGGGAAATGGCGAGATGTCTACTTACATCTTAGGGATTTCGTGTTTTTATCATGATAGTGCTGCGGCATTGATCAAAGACGGAGAGATAATCGCAGCAGCGCAGGAAGAGCGTTTTACGCGCAAAAAGCACGATTTCAATTTTCCGGTGAATGCATTGAAATACTGCCTGGAAGAGGGAGACATAAAGGCCAGGGATTTAGCGTTCATTGCATTTTACGACAAGCCGCTTTTGAAATTCGAGAGAATACTATTTACGTACCTTTCTTATGCACCTTCGGGCTTCAGGTCTTTTTGTAAGGCCATTCCCTTGTGGCTGAAGGAAAGGTTGTGGATGTCGCACTTGATAGCTGAGAAGTCGGGTTTCAAGGGCAAGATCTTGTTTACGGAACATCATGAGTCGCATGCAGCATCCTGTTTCTATCCTTCTCCTTTTAAAGAGGCCGCGATCCTTACGATGGATGGGGTAGGGGAATGGACCACCGCAAGTATCGGGATCGGTAAAGATAATGATTTTAATCTGCTCTACGAGATAAAATTCCCGCATTCCCTGGGGCTTTTATATTCCGCGTTTACGTATTATACGGGATTCAGGGTCAACTCAGCAGAATACAAGGTCATGGGCCTGGCGCCTTACGGCGAGCCAAAATACGCTGATCTGATCTTAAATGAGCTCATGGACTTGAAAGAGGACGGCTCTTTTAAGCTGGATATGAAATATTTCAATTATTGCGCCGGGCTTACAATGACGAATAATAGATTTAATAGGCTATTTGGCGGACCACCAAGAAAACCTGAGACAAAGATCACCCAGAAGGAAATGGACCTGGCAAGGTCTGTCCAGGCAGTAACCGAAGAGGTAATGCTCAGGACAGCAAGGCATGTTTATAAGCTTACAGGTATGAAGAATCTTTGCCTGGCCGGAGGGGTGGCGTTGAACTGCGTGGCCAATGGCAGGATCTTGCGGGATGGGCCTTTTGACAAGATATGGATACAACCAGCCGCAGGTGACGCAGGGGGCGCAATCGGGGCAGCGCTGAGGATATGGTATAGATATTTGGGCAATAAGCGTGATGCAGACAATACCAAGGATAAACAGAAAGGTTCTTATCTGGGTCCGGTTTATACCGATGATTATATCGAAGATTATTTAAAGAAGCACAATGGCCCTTATCAGAAATTTTCGCAAGATGAATTATTAAAAAGGACAGCAGGTTTTATTGCTGCCAACAAGGTAATCGGCTGGTTTCAGGGCAGGATGGAGTTTGGGCCCAGGGCATTGGGCGCAAGGAGCATAATAGGCGATGCCCGTTCGCCGGATATGCAGTCACGCATGAACCTCAAGATAAAATTCAGGGAGTCATTCAGGCCGTTCGCGCCCACGGTTTTATCAGAGAATGCAAAGGAATATTTTGAGATCAGCTGCGACAGCCCTTACATGCTTCTGGTGGCAAATGTCAAAAATGGCCACTTAAAGGCAAGACCGGATAAAGAACCAGGGGGCTTTGGTAGGTTGAAAATAATACGTTCTGATATCCCTGCTGTTACGCATGTTGACAATTCCGCACGGATTCAGACCGTATCAAAAGACAGCGAAAACAATATGTATTACGGACTTTTAAAGGAGCTTTACAGTAAAACAGGCTGTCCTGTAACAATAAATACGTCCTTTAATGTGAGAGGCGAGCCAATAGTATGCACGCCTGAGGATGCCTATAGGTGCTTTATGCGCACTGACATGGACTATCTTGTAATGGGGAGCTTTATCCTGGACAAAAAGGCACAGCCACTGGAGAGGCACGAGACAAGACAGTACTTTGAGCTCGACTAGTAATCGCGGAACCACGCGGAACCTCTCGACTTCGCTCGGGGTAAACTCCCCGCGGAACTAACGCGGAAGGAAACAATGAGGCAAGAACTGAGAAGATTCGGGTTTAATCTAGGATTGGGCTTAAATATACTGGGATGCATCATGTTCTACAGGGGCAGGGGGCATTTTATATGGTTTACAGGCATTGGGTCTTTGAATCTGCTCCTTGCTATTCTGTGCCCGAAGGTATTAATACCTCTGAAGAAGGCCTTGGATCTTGTTATCCTTCTGGTCGGCCGCACAATAAACACGGTAAGTTTGACGATCGTCTTTTATTTGATATTCGCGCCTATCGGAATCCTGCTGCGACTATTTGGCAGGGACCTGCTGCACCGGAGAATAGATAAGACAGCCGGTTCTTACTGGATCAAAAGGAAAGAGACGGCTTTTACACCGGATTCTTACGAACGTATGGGTTGATTTTTATATGGGAATAATAATGACCGCAATAAAAGACCTGATTAGTTACCGCCATTTAGTCTGGGACTTGGCTATAAAAGACATCAAGGTCCGCTATAGAAGCCCTGTTCTGGGTTTTTTGTGGGCAATCATTGTCCCCTTGGTCATGGTCTTTATCTATAAGTTTGTGTTTTCGAATATTATCCGGGCAGGCTTTGTGGAAAATTTCCCATTTTTTATATACCTGATGACCGCGATCTTTCCATGGACGTATTTTTCGTCTTCGGTCAACGCTGCCACTGAAAGCATATGCAGCAACAGGGAATTGATAAAGAAGACGTATTTCCCGCGCCAGATCATACCGGTCTCCGTGGTATTGGCAGGCCTGATAAATTTTATTCCTGCCTTGGTCGTTATGCTTATCATCCTTGCCTTTTTCAGGATACAGTTTACGATTTTAATCCTTTTGCTGCCGGTCATCCTTCTTGTTCAGACAATCTTTACGATCGGCCTTGCCCTTATTGTCTCCACCCTGCAGGTTATTTTGCGGGATGTGAAGTATATGGTGGAATTGATAATTATGGCATGGCTCTTTCTTAGTCCAGGTTTTTATTCATTGGCGATGGTGTTGAATATATCTGAAATATTCTTTAAGTGCTATATCCTTAATCCTTTTGTGGGATTTTTCTCCCTTTATCGCATAGCGCTTCTTAAGGGATTTAGCGATACGCTGCCGCCACAGGTCAATATCTATGGCCTGTCGTGCTGGCTGATCATAGTTTCTGTTATAGTCTTGGTGGTTGGCCTTTTGGTCTTTAAGAAATTCGAACAACGTTTTTCTGATTTAATTTAGTATTTATGAATGCGATCAGACTGGAAAATGTAGGTAAGAGGTTTATACTGACGCACCAGGGGGATAGTGCGACGAGAGGTTTTTTTCATTCTTTCCCTGGGCAGAAAATAGCCACTGAATTCTGGGCCTTAAGAGATATAAGCATGGAAATCGAAAAAGGCAGGGTGATCGGTGTAATAGGAAGGAATGGGGCAGGCAAGAGCACGCTGTTAAATTTACTCGCCGGGACATCGTCACCTACAAAAGGCAAGATTGAGATCAATGGCAGGGTTTCCAGTCTCCTTACTCTAGGAGCTGGTTTTCAGGATGAATTAACGGGAAAAGAGAATATATTCCTCAACAGTTCTATTCTAGGAATGAGCCGTAATGAGATAAATAAAAAATATCGCAGCATTGTGGAGTTTTCCGAACTGGATGGATTTTTAGATTCTCCGCTTCAGGTGTATTCTCAGGGAATGCGGCTGCGTTTGGGTTTCAGCGTGGCCATTCATGTGGATTTTGATATCTTGCTGATTGACGAAATCCTGTCCGTGGGAGATGTATCATTTCAGAAGAAGTCCTTTGACAAGATAGAGCAGCTCAGGAAACAGGGAAAAACTATGGTTGTCGTTACTCAGTCATTGGACATTGTTGAGAGGTTTTGCGAAGAGGCATATTTATTGGAGAACGGCGAAGTTGTTGAAAATGGAAATCCACAGAAGGTCGCCGGCCGCTATATAGAGCTATTAAGTGAAAAGAAGTTGCCTGAGACATTCCGGCAGAGATACGGAAATCTGAAATGGTGGGCTGATAAAAGGTTCTGGGATATGAGGGAGGGGAGCAAGGAGGTGCGGATTGTTGATGTCAGGATGTTTAATTCGCAGAAAAGAGAGACAAATCGATTTAAATCAGGAGAAAAGGTTACTGTCAAGGCCCAGTTTGTAGTAGATGAAGAGGTTAGCGAGCCCCATTTTGGTATAGCTATATTCCGCGAAGACGGACTTTATTGCTACGGGCCAAATACATTATTCGACGGCCATAAAATAGATAAACTTAACAAAGGAACAGGTTTTTTTGGCGTCGAGTACAAATCCTTGGATCTAAGGCCTGGTAAATATCGTTTTTCTATTGCCATCTGGGACAAAAACGAACTCTGGGCCTATGACTATCATGTCGGTTTTTATAAATTTGAGATTACTGGTGAAGGCAGCGATGGGGAGTTGCTAAATTTAAAATATAGGTGGGAGCCGGAAAATTGGTGGCAAAGGTTTAAGATACCGCAGCTAGAAAAGACGGATCCCCTCCCCATTTTAAATCCTCATATGCAAGACAATATCTTATCTCCAGATATGGAGCTTGCCTCGGTTGAAATTTTAGATTCGTCAGATAATGTAAAGTCAGTTTTTAAAACCGGAGAGGATATCAAGATAAAGATGCGGTTTAAATACCTTAAAGAGCCCCATGACTCTTATCTATGGCTAGGATTATTTCGCAGCGATGATGTATATTGCCACGGGGTATCAAAAAGATTAAAAGAGGATGAGATTGTATTGGCCTATCCTCAAATGCCCCTATTAACCGGAGACTATTATCTATCCGTAGGTGTATGGAAAAAGGATAAAAAGGAACCTTTACTGTATGGATATAAGCCGTCTTTATTTAAGATGTCTTTTTTGGGCCAGGACCACGGGACAGTATATCTAGAACATTCCTGGAATTGGGAACTTCCAAAGAATATAAAGGAGGATGCATAAAATGAAGAAGAATTATCCTAACGTAGGCATAATCACGGTAAATTTCAATGGCAGGAAACACCTCAAGGAACTCTTTGATTCTGTCTTTCGCCTGCAATACCCAAAAGATAAAATGGAAGTCATCCTTGTGGATAATGCCTCTACAGATGATTCAGTTAGATTTGTGAAAAAGAATTATCCTAAGGTAAGGATTATAAAAAATGACGTTAATAATTACACTAAAGCAGTTAATTTAGGAATAGACTCAGCAGAAAAGGCTGAATATGTAGCATTGGTGAATAATGACACCAGGATGTCTAAGAATTGGCTTGTAGAGCTCATAGGCGTAATTTCTAAAGATAAGAAGATTGCCGCAGTCGGCAGTAAGATATTAAATATGAAAGGCAAGGTTCAGAACGCAGGCCATTATGAGCTCCCTAATTTTTACTGGGGAGAAAGGGGCGCTGGACAGAAGGCCAAGAGGTATACCACCGTTGAAGAAGTGCCCAGTTTATGCGGCGCTGCAGTGCTATACAGAAAGGACCCCCTTTTTGAAACAGGCTTATTTGATGAAGACTTTGTCATATACGGTGAGGATGTGGATATGGCTTTAAGATTGCGGAAAAAGGGTTATAAGCTGATGTTTGTTCCAAAGAGTATTATTTATCATGAATTTCATGGCACAGCCAGCGAAGACCTCGCTCATTATTATATTGAGAGGAATAGGTTGCTATTTTTGGCAAAGCATTATCCATATAAGTTGAGTAACAGTCTTTTGGGAAGCGGATATTTTACTGCAGAAAAATCCATTGATTCCTGCAGCAAGATTTATTCCATATTTCCCGATGTAATCAAGAAGTTAATCAAGGCCCACCCGTTGGATATAGCAAGCGAGGTTGCCTCAGAGGTATTTGAAGAGATGGGCAAGATTATTAATTATGAAAATGATTTACTGGCAAAAGAGATAAACAAGATTACGGAAGACAGAAACAATACGTATCTTAACCACGCCCATGTGCTTAAAAAATTGGAAGAGGAAACAAGTAATGTTTTCAAAAAGGATAAGGAATTATCAGCGCTAAGGGATAAATACAGCAATCTTTCCGAACAACTCAAAAGTCGAACAGGCGAAGCTTCTCGTCAGCTCAAGATTATTTCAGATAAAGAAAAAGAGATCTCCACTCAGCTACGCCAGAGGATGGACGAGGTCCTTATAAAGGACGGACAACTAATTGAAAAGGATAGCCATATTACTGGTCTAGGCAATCAAATCAACCAATTAAATGCAGAGGTCCAAGAACACCTAAATTCTCTGCAAGCTAAGGAGTCTCTCTTAGCCGAAAGAGAGGCCGATCTTACCAACCTCAGGAATGAACTAAACAATATCTCCACTCAGCTACGCCAGAGAATGGACGAGGTCCTTATAAAGGATAACCATATCACTGGTCTAGGCAATCAAATAGTCCAATTGAATTCACAGATAGCTGTCCTTAAAGAAGAGCTTGATAATCTTTCTGATCAGCTTCACAGAAGAATGGACGAGGTCTTGTTAAAAGACAGTGAAATAAATTGTCTAAAAGACGAACTCAGTGGAATCTATAATTCAGAAGGATTTCGCTTTGTCCTACGTCCTCTCTGGACCATTCTTTGGCATTCACGTAAATTTTTGAGGGCAGCAAAAAGAAAACTAGGTCAGGCGTTCTGGCTAACAATTACAATTATATTGACACCAGTTTTCATAGTTTTAAGTTTATGCTTTTTCCTTGAGCACATAACCTGGTCTATCCTTAAACCATTGCTGAAAAGGGTATCCCCAAAAAGAAAAATAATGCCGATCAAGGATAGTAAAATAAGCCTGGTTATGCCCAATTACAATGGAGTTGATTGCCTGAGGGAATGTCTTCCTTCTGTCTTTAGCGCTGATGGCTTCACTGATGGCCAGAATGAAGTGTTGATAGTCGACGATGGAAGCACAGACGGAAGCGTGGATTTCATAAGAGAGCATTTTCCGCAAGTCAGGCTTATTCAGAATAATAGGAACAGAGGGTTTGGTTTTACCTGTAATAGAGGCGTGAAGAGTGCCAGAAACGAGATCGTGGTTTTAATAAACAACGATATCATCCTGACCAAGGATTTTCTGCAACCTTTAGTCGGCCATCTTCAAAAAGAGGATGTTTTCGCGGTGACCCCAAAACTCTACGCCTGGGACAGAAAGACGTTTAATTGGGGGATGCATATGGGCCACTTTAAAAAGGGCTATATAAGTCTATGGAACGAGGCAGAGACGGGAAACGGAGATAGGATTAGTCAAACCTCACCTTCAATATTTGCCATTGGTGGAGCAATGGTATTCAGAAAAAGTGACTTTCTCTGGCTGGGCGGGTTTGACAGTATCTATCGTCCGAATTGCTGGGAGGATATAGATATCTCTTATCAGGCGTGGAAGAGGGGGCTGAAGGTCTTATATGAGCCAAAAAGCCTTATGTATCACAAGGCAAGGGCGACCCTTACTTATGAAAGGCCGAAGGAGATAAAGAATGAGCTCTTGTTTACATGGAAGAACATCACTGACTCCGAGATATTGAAGGATCATTTGAATCTATTGCCTATGAATTTCTATCGGAATAGACTTAACTTCCTGAAGGGCTTTTTTTGGGCATTAGATTATTTGCCGCAGATGCTTCTGCACCGTCTTCTTAATAGAAGCTATTTAAAGGCCAGCGACAGGGGCATATTCAGCAACTGTATGCGTTACTACAGGAATTTCATGCGACGCGGTTTTCGTCATTTAGAGGAGAACGAGAGGAAGAAAGTGCTGCTCATCACCCCATTTATGCCTTATCCGCTTAAGCAGGGCGGAAAAATAAGGATCCACGCGTTGGCATCCCTGCTTAAAGATAAATTTGATATATCCCTCTTGGCCCTGATCCATCATAAGGGAGAAGCGGATTACGCGCTTGAGCTGAAAGGGGTATTCAGGGATATCCACACCGTATATCCCAAGACAGATATAAAGAGTAGATTATATCCCCAGCGCTATAAATATGCGCACAGTCATGCCCTGATCGATAAGCTCAAAGAGATCCAGAAAAATCAACCGATCGACCTTATCCAGATAGAGTCAAATGAGTTATTGTATCTCGTCAATTATGTAAAACACATCCCTATCATCTATACCGAGCACGATTCAAGCGTTTTGTTTTTCAGGGACTCTTACTATCAGATAAAGGACGGGACGGCCTTTTCTAATCTATTTGACTACCTCAAGAGGGTGCGCCTGCATCATTCGCTTTATAAGAAGTTAGACAGGGCCATATTGTTATCCCGGGAAGACGAGGAGGTCCTGCGCCCATTTTTCCCCAAGACCAATTTCTCTTTTATTCCTACAGGAGTCGATATCGAGAAGTTTTCGTTTGTCCACCCCGACAGGCCTAAGGCAAAGAGATTGATTTATGTGGGTCATTATCCGCACTATCCAAATGAGGATGCGGTCATATATTTTATAAAAAAAATATTCCCCCGCATACAGAAGAGGATTCCGGAGATCGAATTTTTAATAGTCGGCTCAGGCCCTACGGAGAAGATTAAACAGATCTCTAATCAGCACAATATCAGGCTGATACCTGACGTGGAGGACGTGTGGTCGTATCTTCGCGAGTCAGCGATCTTTGTCAATCCGATAAGGATCAGCGCAGGCATCAAAGGCAAGGTCCTGGAGGCAATGGCCGCTGGCATACCAGTGGTTTCTACAAGGGTCGGGTCGTCAGGTATAATGGCCAGAAACAAACAGGAGATCCTGATAGCAGATACGCCTTCTGCCTTTGCTCGCGCCGTAATAAAACTCTTAAAAGACGACACTTTGTATTCCGGACTTGCACATAATGCGAGGAATCTGGTTGAACAAAAATATGACTGGTGCAGGATATCGCAGTTATTGAGCCAGGCCTATGACGAGACCATGGCATTTGATGCCTTGTCTCCGGTCAAGGAAGAGATGTCTTTCGATAAGATCGTGGATTTAAGCAACAGGATCGTAGAAGAGGCGGTCGAGAAAGGCAGGTTTTGTTCCGGCTTTAAATACGGGCCGGAAGAGCTGCATATAGAACTTACATATCGCTGCGACAGCAAGTGCGTCATGTGCGACCTCTGGGATCAGCACATAAGAGTCCCCAAGCAGGAAAAAGAGATGACCCTGGACGAGATCAGGAGATTTGTAGATCAATCGGAACATCTAAAAAAGATAAAGACAGTGGTCTTGTCCGGAGGCGAACCTTTTCTCCGCAAGGATTTAATAGAGATCAGCGGTTATTTTATAGAAAGATTTCCTGGTATTTCCCTGGGGATACTTACCAATGGGATCAACACAAAGGCCATAATCAAAACCACAAAAGAGATCATAAAGAGGCACAGGCCAAAGAATATCTGGCTGGGCAGTTCTCTCGATGGTATTGGCGAGGCGCACGACAGGATCAGGGGGAAGAGAGGGGCGTTTTCTGCCATTGAAAAAACCATCCAGGTCTGCAAAAAAGAAGGCATAAACATCACCCTTACCTTTACCCTCTCAAGCAGGAATTACGACCAGTTGATTCCCGCGAAGAGGTTTGCCGAAAGCTACGGCATAGAGTTTTACATCCAGTTTGTAGTACCTAAAGAGACCAGGGAAAAAGGCGTTTTCAGCTTTACGCCTACTCAGTTAAAGAGGATCGAAGCCGATCTCCATAAGATGATGCAGGAAGAAATCAAAGATGTGGATTATCAAAGGCTTTCAAGGGAGCTTGAGAGCGATTCTTACCAGGGCCTTGTAGGAAAATTATATTACCTTTCGAACCTTGTAAGGTATCAAAAAAATCCAAAGAGATATTTCAGAAAATGTGTAGCAGGGACAAAGTTTGCGATGTTTTCGCCGTCCGGGGATCTGTATTTCTGCCCGGGGCTTAAAAATGGCAGTGTGGGCAGTATCCGAAAAGAGAAGTTCGACAGTCTTTGGACTTCAAAGAAGGCAGATAGCATAAGGGAGTTTATCTCGCATGAGCTCTGTCATTGCTGGCTGGTCTGCGTCGTCTTTCCGGTCATAGACCAGGCACGTTCATCCATAAAGGGCGCTGCTGAAAAGGATACGCTCGATATCTTAGTAAAGACAGAAGATAGAAAGGAAAAGATAGCCGCCTTTTTAGAAGAGGATATGCGCCTCGCGGAGAAAAACAGCAGTCTTAACGAAAGAGAATATCGCCTCGGGAAGATCGACCTGGAATCAACGCCGCAGGGCATCGGCATAGGCGCGCACTGGAAGTGCGATGCCAATTGCGTCTTTTGCCTGGGCGGTCATCCCAGACTTTTCGATCTAAATACCTATAATCAGTTCTTCGAGAGGAGGCTTTTTAATGTCCTGCCAAAGGCGGAATTTATAAACCTCTGCGGTTTTGGAGAGCTGCTCCTGATGCCCCGCTGTGACGAATTCCTGGATTACATGAACAAGAGCCTTCCGTTCAGCAACAAGATACTTACCACAAACGGCACAGCTTTGTCAGACAGGATCAATCAAAGATTGACCGAGGGCAGGTATAGTGTGCAGATCTCTTTACATGCTTCAGAAAAGAGATTGCATAAGACGCTTACCCATATGGATTCCTTTGACCGGATCATTGAACAGACACGGAACCTCCTTGAGATCCGGAAGAAACAGCAATCCCCGTCTGTAAATCTTGTCTCCGTGGTCAATAGTTTAAACATAGAGAATCTGCCTCAGCTCGTTGAATTCGCCGCTAAATTGAGAGTGGACAGCGTACTTGTTAATTATATGACGATATACAGCCCGGCGCATCTGAAGCTGTCATGTTTCTTCAAGCAGAAGATCACCAACCGTATGTTTTCCATGGCAGAGGAAAAGGCGTCCAAGCACGGGCTTTCATTGACGCTCCCGCCGAAGTTTGGGGGCAACGGCAATGGTTCAAAATATCCAAGATGCTCTGATCCATGGAAATATCTCTACGTGGAGACAGAGGGCTCTATCCTGCCGTGCTGTTATGCAGGGGCCCATATCGGATATCTTTATAGAGATGACTTCCAGGAGGTCTGGAACGGGGAATTCTATAGAAATCTAAGAAAGTCATTGGCAGAGGGAAGGGCAGAGGGGTGGTGTAAGTACTGTTACAAAAACAAACCCTCGAATGTAAACGATATCCGTTCGCATGTGAGTTTCAGGCCTGATCTGCAACAGAAGATCCTGAAAGGGGTTAGCCTCAAATGAAAATAGCCCTTGTTCAATGTCCGGGATGGGGAAGAGACTGCCCTCCTTATAGCCTGGCACTTTTTTCTGCCATATTGCGCAATGCCGGCCATAAAGTTTCCTGCTTTGACCTAAATATCGCCCTTTATTGCAGCGGCCCAGAGAAATATCAAAGGTTCTGGGACGATAAGGATCTTTATAGTTTCTGGTCTAGCAAGGATTTGGTAGAAAAGTTTCTACAGGATAATAATAAGATGGTTGAATTTCAAGTCGAGCAGATTCTTGATACAGACGCAAGGATAATCGGCTTTACAGTGCATTTCAGCTCGCTTCTTGTAAGCCTGGAGATTGCGAGGAGGATCAAAGCGGCGGACAGGAAAAGGATTATTGTTTTTGGCGGTTCAGACTGTTGTCGCCAATTAAGAGGATTCGAGCTTATAAAAGAGGATGCGGTGGATATAGTCAATGTGGGCGAGGGCGACCTTAGCATCCTGGAATTGGTTAAGCAAGTGGAGACCAAGGGTGAAGTCGATTTTCTGAAGGGCGCCCTGGTCAAGAAAAATGGCAGTTTTATTGATTGCGGGGATATAGATGTAGTAGGCGACCTTGATAAGCTGCCCTTTCCTGATTATTCTGACTTTAGCGATGATATATCAGCAGGCATTTACAGGCAGCCTGAAAGGCTCGAGATACTGGATAGCCGCGGTTGCCCTACCAGGTGCCATTTCTGCAGCGAGTGGCAGTTCTGGAAGCGCTTTCGCTCCATGAGCGGGGAAAGGATGTTTGCCGAGATATCCTATCAGGTAAAAAACCATCCAGGCGTTGACTATTTTTATTTTATTGGTTCATTGCTCAATGGCAACATCAGGGCCCTGTCTGATTTTTGCGACCTTGTGATCAAGAACGGCTTGAAGATAAGATGGCTGGGTCAGCCGGTTATCAGAAAAGAAATGACAAGGGAATTTTTACAAAAGATGAGAAAGGCGGGCTGTGAGTGGCTTGGTTATGGCATTGAGAGCGGTTCCCAGAGGGTAGTTAACAGCATGAACAAGAAATTTTCATTAAAATTAGCGGAACAGGTCTTAAAGGATACTCATGACGCTGGCATCATGGTCCAGGCGAATTTCATGTTCGGGATACCTACCGAAACAGAAAAAGATTTCAAAGAGACATTGAGTTTTTTGAAAAGGAACAGGGGTAGTATGGATTCTGTCCTGGCGAGCCAGTCCTTCTGTGTCATAGACAAGGACACCTATCTTTACAATCATCCCGCAGAGTTTGATATAACAGACAGGGAGCACCATCTTTACTGGGAATCAACAGGCAGTACCTATCCAGAGAGATTTCGTAGATACGAAGAATTTTGCAGATTAGCGCTGTCGCTGGGGATCCCTGAGACCTCAGGCGTGCTAAGAGTGAAGCCAGATAAGTGGAGGCTTTTAGGAGATTATTATTTATATAAGAAAGATTATCCAAAGGCAATAGATTGTTTTCATAAGGCACTGGAGGTCGAATCGCAGGAAGATTCTATATTGGAGAAGATCAATCATTGTCAGCAGAAGCTGGAGGGGTTAAGTCGTGACTATGCTGGAGTCCGCGAAGCAGGGGCTTGACGAGAAACAAAAAAAGATTATTCAGGCCCTGAGTAAGCGCGATCTAAAGAAAAAACTGGAGAATTTTGTCCTCGTAGAAGAAGAAAAGGCAAGAAGAGAGGAGATCGTCTCTGGTTATCCCTACTGGCTCATAATCGATCCGGTTAATTTCTGCAACCTCAAATGCCCCTTTTGTCCTACCGGGCAGGAGAGGGGGTCGCGAAAGAGGGCAATACTTTCTTTTGACAATTTCAGGAAGATAATAGATGAGATAGGCCCTTACCTGATCCATATAGATTTCTGTAATTGGGGCGAGCCTTTTCTGAACAGGCAATTGCCGGAAATGATCAAATATGCCGAGAGGCATTATGTTGATACCAAGGTCGACACCAACCTTAATCTTCTCACTGAGGAAGACGCTGAGAAAATAGTCCTCTCCGGACTTGATAAGATCATCGTATCCATAGACGGTATAACGCCCGAGACCTATTCTCGGTACAGGGTAGGAGGGGATTTTGATAAGGTCATGGAAAATCTCGGGATACTGGTCAAGAAGAAAAAGGAGCTCAAAAAGGCCACGCCTTATATCACATGGCAGTTTTTGGTGTTCAGGCATAATGAGCATGAGGTAGAAGAGGCGAAAAAGATAGGTTGTGACTTAGGCGTAGACCACGTAGGTATTACCAAGGCATTTATTGGCGAAAAAGATTGGATCCCTTTAAACGAGGAGCTAAGCAATTACAGGCAGGAAGGACTAGGCAGCGGCTACACATCAGACGGCCTCAAGAAACCGCAGGGTACAATGTGCAACTGGCCCTGGGAGGCAATAACAATGAATCCCAATGGCTCTGTTTCGCCCTGCTGCTCTGTTGAAGACGAGAAAGATGACTTTGGCAATATCTTCCAGCAGCCATTCAGAGAGGTGTGGAATAATGAGAAATACAGGATGGCAAGGAGATATATCAAGGATAACGCGACGCAGGTTACGGGTGAGAATATCTGTGTAAACTGCGGGCATTCAGGGATGATCAATATAGATATACTTTCGTGCCACAGTTTATTTTAGCGCAGATAAAACAAAAAATGTTTAAACAAATCAGTATCTAGTTATTTGTAAAGTAGTAAAAGATTTACAAATTCCCAGTGTTAAAAGGTCTCTAGCCATATTTTAACTGATTTATTAAATAGTGACTTATGAATGCACGCGGTTTTCTTAGCAAGTTCGATAGAAGAGAAGTTGTTACTTTGTTATTGTTTGTTTCCGTTTATCTGGTGTTAGAATTGAGCCAAATTAAACTTCCTGGCTTATATTGTGATGAAGCACATGATGCAGTAGGAACCTTACAAATTATGAAACATGTCAGTAGTGGATATTTGCAATCTATCCAATTTTTTGGTAGATATTTTCCATTGGTAAGGGGCACTTATCACGGCGCAGTAGGTTCTTATTTTATACTGCCATTTTTTTTGCTATTCGGAGTTAATATTGTCTCTCTACGACTTATGCCAATATTTATCGGTATATTAACCTTAGTGTTTACCTATCTTTTTTCAAAGAGATTTTTTAGTCAGAAAGTGGCGTATTTAACAATTTTATTATTGGTTATCAGTCCAAATTTTATCCTAGGGACAAAATTAGGCAATGATAATGGCTCTATAATGCAAATGATGTCCATGGCAAGTTTGTTTTGCCTTTTAATGTGGTACAGAAAGAAAAAGAATATTTTATTTTATACAGGTATGTTTTTCCTTGGTCTAGGCATTGCTACAAGGATTTGGTTTTTCTGGTTTATTGTCGCGCTCTTTTTGGCCAGTCTAATTTATATAAAAGATATTAATGAAATGATACGGAAAAATAAGCTAAATTATTTTAACCTATTTTTAGCAGGAATATTTGCTTTTTGTCTTGGTGCTTTTTTAATTATCTGCTTTAATTTTAAACATAATTTCATTACTTTAAGATACATCCTTTCCCATGCTGGCCAGAGTGTCGAGGGGGTCAGTAACCTTGATTATTTTAATAATTTACTAATACGTATCCAGGATCTTGTTGTTTTGCTTAAAGAGCAATGGTTCGCATGGGTGATAGTAGGGTCTAAGGGGAATGAGCTAAGATATATATCCAGGAATGATCTTTGTCTTTGGGCATTTAACCTTTGTTTAATTTGGTTAGTTTTTTCTATTTTATTTATTAGAAAAAAGAGAGACATAAAACAGAGGAAAATTTTATTTTTATTATTATTGGTCTCTTTTATTTTTCTACAAAGCCCAATTACTCTTAGAGCTTTTGGGGGAAGTCACCTATTTATTTTATTTCCACTTTTACAATTGGTAATAGGTCTTGCGTTAGTCGATATGGTAAATTTTTTCAAAGGTAGTAAATTACTCGTTGCTGTAATCTCAAGCATTTTATTGGTGTTAATAATAACCGATCTGAATGTAATTATAAAAGAGTATTCTCGTCATAAAGAAACTGGAGGAGGCCCTAGTTATTCTGATAGTATAAATCAACTTGCCAGGTGGCTAAAGGAAAAAGAGATCGCTGTTCCTCTGGCTATGGATTGGGGATTGTGTCATAACCTTATTGTTCTTACAGATGGCAAAGTAAGGCCCCGAACTTTTAGATATATTGAGGAGAGTGGAATTATTGAACCTGAACTAACATTAGTCAGAAATGAATTTATTAAGGATTTAAAAAAAGAAATAGAGGATAGAGATAGATTGTTTTTGATTTTTCGCGCTCCCGAGATTAGTAATCGTGACCGCCATGATGATGTTTTGAAGATAACCAAAGAAACAAATAGGGATTATATTGAGGAAAAGAGATTTTACAGCAGAAATGGCCAGTTGATATATTTAGTCAATTCAATCAATTTATTAACTGATAAATAACTATCAGTAAGATTTATGATTATTTAATGTCAAATATTTTAATGAAAGAGTTTGAATAGTTTATTGGAATTTATAAAAGGATTGTATTTACAATGAAAATTGCACTTATTCAATGCCCGGTCTGGGGAACATATGATCCGCCTGTTGCCCTGGCGCAGCTTTCGGCCTGTCTCAAGAGGGAAGGCCATGAGGTTTGCGTCTTTGACTTAAATATAAAACTATACCGCAACCGCACAGAGAATTATAAAAACATGTGGGCCTGGGAGCAGAGTTTATTCTGGTATGATGCGGAACAGGTAAAAAAGTTCTTCAGGGACAATGAAGATGATATCAGGCGTTATGCGGCAGGTATAGTTAAGGCAGGGGCCAGGATTGTAGGGTTTTCAGTAAGCGCGGCTTCGTGGTTGGCCAGCATTGAACTGGCCAAGAGACTCAAGGATATAGACAACAGACTGATAATTGTTTTTGGTGGCCCGCTCTTCTTCGAGAGAAGATACGTAGACTCCATATTAAAGGAGGCGGCTGTAGATATAGTCATCCCTGGCGAAGGTGAAGTCACTTTTTGCGAACTTGCTGGGGCGATCGAGAACAACAATGATATTTCTTGCTGTAAAGGTATAGCGTTTAAGAAGGACGGTGAAATCATAAAGACCCAGCCCAGGAAACTTCTGGCGAATCTTGACGATCTGCCGTTTCTGGATTTTTCGGATCTTCCCCTGAAGGATTACGATGACTCAAGGCATATCCCTTTTATGGCCAGTCGCGGATGCGTGCAGACCTGCGCCTTTTGCAGCTCCCGCACGTTCTGGCCCGGATACAGGGCCATGAGCGGAGAGAGGATGTTCAGGGAGTTTGAGTTCCACAAAAAGACGCAGGGCAGGATAAACCCGGATTTCGGGCATATAGATTTCCTGGATCTACTGGTAAATGGCAATATGGAATCATTAAATACTTTTTGTGATTTGATGGGCAAGGCCAGACTGAATATCTACTGGAGCGCCAATATGATCATCAGGCCGGAGATGACGCCCGACGTGATCAGTAAGATGAAAGAGGCCGGGTGCGAGCATGTTATCTTTGGCATCGAGTCCGGTTCGCAGAGAGTTTTGAATCTGATGAAAAAGCATTATCGGATCCAGGATGCGGATCGAATAATTAGATGGCTGCATGAAGCGGGCATACTTGTCACCTGTAATTTTATGTTTGGTTTCCCGGGCGAGACAGAAGAGGATTTTAAGGAGACACTTGATTTTATAAGGAGGAACGCCGGATTTTTAGGCCGGGTCTATCCCAGCAGGACTTTTTGCGCAATAGAAGAATACAGTTATTTTCACGGCCACCTGGAGGAATTTGGGGTCAAGCCGAACCCGCCGAATCATCTATACTGGGAGAGCATGGACGGCGAGAGCACGTATCCTGTGCGTTTGGAGCGCTGTGAACAGTTTTGCAATCTTGCTTTGTCTTTGGGTATTGAGGTCGGCTGCGGGGTGCAGACCTCTGTCGAGCTGGATAAATGGCACAATCTGGGTTTTTATTATGAAGCCAAAAAGGACTACAAGAACGCGATGGACTGCTTTTTAAAATACAATAAACTGGATTCGGCTAATGAAGTGATCCTGAATAAAATCAATCTTTATTGCCATGAGCTAAAGGAGAGTAGATAGATGTCAGTCAGGCCGACCGCAGAGATAGACAAAAATCAGAGTTTTTCATTGCTGAGACAAAGGCAGAGTGATAACTCCAGATTGAATGACGCTGAATTTGAATCCAGGAAAATAATACTCGAGTCTTCGCCAAAGGTCTTTTTTCTACAGGCGGCCGGGCCCTGCAATTCCCAGTGTGTTTTCTGTTCAAGGGGGAAGGATTATGAATTTTTTGACCTGGAAACGCACAGGCGTCGCTTCGAAAAGAAACTCAGCATATCTCTTTTAAAGGCAGAGCAGATTGTGCTGACCGGTTCAGGGGAGTATCTCCTTCTTCCTGATGCCGAAAAGATACTGGATTATTTCGAGGATGGCTTCTCGCATGTAGAGAAGGTGTTTTCCACTAACGGTTCTGGCCTTACGCGTAAAATATGCGATAAGATAACAGGCGGCAAAAGCAAGTATACTATACATCTGAGCCTTCATTCTTCCAATAAAGACACTCATAAGACTATGACCCGCACGGATAATTTCGATAAGATCATAGATCAGTTGAATTATTTAGTCAGGACAAGAAAAGATATGACCATGCCTACATTAAGGCTTATCTTTGTTGCCACCACCCTTAACATAGAAGACCTGCCTGATTTTGTAAGACTGGCAGCGGATCTGGGTGTGGACAGGGTGGTCTGTTATTACAATTATATATATGTCCCTGCCCAGAAATACCTTTCCTGTTTCTTTAAGCAGGCGCTAACCAATAGGATGCTGGACGATGCAGACAGGATAGCAACCAGGTCAGGCATAGCTATAGACCTGCCTCCGAGGTTCGGGCTGAAGCATTATGCTGCCAATACAGGCATTTGCAGAGAACCATGGAGTCAGATCATGCTCAATGCCGAAGGCCATGTCCTTCCGTGTGATGCGGCAGAGGATGGCAGCGAAAGCCTGGAAGGAAAGGATTTTATGGATGTCTGGAACGGGACCTATTATCAGGATCTGAGAAAAAATATGATAGAGAGCAATAAATCATGCTTCAGGCATTGTTTCAGGGCCAACCCCGTTTCGGTAAACGACTTTCGCTCGCACGTAATCCGCAGGGGCAAGCAGGGATCAGAGATAGATATAACATGGGGAGATAATTTCTAGAAAATGATAAAGAGAGACAGAGATTTAGAAGCATATTATAAGAATCCGGCAATAGAATCCTGGACTTATGTACACATTGGGATGGAAAATCTACAATTCCACGATCCAGAGATGTATAGTAAGATAAAAGAAAAACAGGTTATGTTACTTACTGAGATCGATAAGCGAGTTAAGATTATTAGCCAGATTTGTGAGAGATTAGGATTGAATAATTATACAGAAATAAGATTTTATATTGACCAGTTTTTACAAAAGTTTCCACTAGGCTTAAGAGATCATGTGGCTTGGGATGATGTTAATTTTATTTTTTTATATCTCCTAACTAAGATGCTCAGACCAAGGATAATAATCGAAACTGGCTGTAATGTTGGATTTAGCAGCACTTTTATTGCATTAGCAATTAAAGAAAACGATAATGGATGTATGTTTTATACTATGGATCCTCGCCTTGAACACTACCCACAGGGAAGCCCAATTTCTTTTAAATATAGCCATGAAAGACAGCAAGAGATTAATTATTATAGTCTAAGTCTAAGAGGGAAACATGAACCACTAGGTATTGTTCCACAAGATTTGAGGAAATATATAATTTTTAAGGCTGGAAGATCAAGTAATATTTTACCAGATCTACTTAAGGATAATCCCAAGATAGATATTTTTTTTCATGATTCAGATCATAGTTACAGAAACGCGATATGGGAATGTACGACAATTTGGCCTTACCTGAGAACTGGGGGTTATGTTTTGGTTCATGATGTAAGTCATAATTTAGCTTTTAAAGAAGCGTTTAGTAAAATGGAAATCTCAACCAAAGAAGATAACATGGGCATAGTTAAAAAAACAGATAAGGATTCTATTATGGAAGACCCATGGGCTGATTCACTTGATAATTCCAGACTCAATGATATTGAATATCTATCAAAGAAGCTTAAATTAGAGTCATCCCCGCAGAAAATTATTATCCAACTGATGGATTCTTGTAGTTTAAATTGCGTTTTTTGTGCAGGAAGGAAAAGCAATGTAGTATCCAATTTCGATAATTTTCGCTGTGGGTTGGAAGGTAAAATCTCGCGTTATATTTCCCAAGCTGATAAAATTATTTTTAAAACCTGTGGAGGGATTTTTCAATCATTCGAAATAGAAAATATGATTGTACATTCCTATATTGATTATTTCCAAGAATCCTTTCCTGAAGTAGAAAGAATTTATTTTACTAACGGATTGGAATTAACTCCCAGGCTATGTGATTTCATCATCTATTCACAAGGCATAAATAATGCACTGGATATAAATATTAAGAAAAGTACTTTTAATATTTTGTTATATGCTTCAAATAGTTGTTTGCACAAGATTTTGACAAACAGTGATAGTTTTTCTAGAATCATAGCCCAGGTCCAATATTTTCTTAAGTTAAGAAAGGATAATAATAATTCTAACATTCATCTTATCTTTGTAGCCACCACTCTCAATATTGAAGATCTGCCTGATTTTGTAAGATTGGCAGCAGATCTTGGAGTTGATAGAGTGATTTGTTATTATAATTATATATATGTCCCTGCCCAGAAATACCTTTCTTGCTTTTTCAAGCAAGGGCTTACTAATAAAATGCTGGATGAGGCTGAAAAGATAGCTCACAAATTGAATATAGCAATAGACCTACCGCCTAGATTTGGACTAAAGGATTACCCCATTACTACAGACATTTGTCGAGAGCCTTGGAGTCAAATCATGCTCAATGCTCAAGGTCACATCCTTCCCTGCGATGCATCAGAGGACACCAATGAGAGCTTGGAAGGAAAGGATTTCATGGATGTCTGGAATGGCTTTTATTACCAGAACCTAAGAAAAGGCTTAATCAAGGGAAGTTGTTCGTGTTTCAAGCATTGCTTCCGCGCCAATCCTGCCTCAGTAAATGACTTTCGTTCGCATGTGATCCATCGGGGAAAAGGAGGAGCGGATATAGATATATCATGGGGGGATAATTTTCAATGATAGTAAAACTTGAAAAACCTTTGATGCGCTTTACCTGGAATATAGTCTATGACTGTAATTATCGCTGTTCCTACTGTTTCTTTGAAGGCAAGTGGGAGGAGTATGGGAAAAGAAATGTCTATCTTTCACCGGATGAATGGTTGCAGTACTGGAAGAGGATTCATGATAAATACGGCCCTCCTTATATAGTTATAACCGGAGGAGAACCTTTTAATTACCCGCATTTTATTGAATTGATAAAGAAAATTTCACAGATCAGCACACATGTAAATATTTCGAGCAACTCTTCGGGTGATCTGAATAAATTTGTAAAGGAGGTAGATCCGCAGAATGTTTCATTATCGCTTAGTTTTCAGCCAGAATTTGACAGCTTAGAGGATTTTATCGATAGACTCCTTTTTATTAGAAAACATAAATTTGATGGTTGCGTAAACTTTGTTGCCTATCCGCCTTTTTTAAAAGATATAACTTATCACAAGGAGAAGATCTCCTCTATAGGCGAAACCTTGAAGGTTATCCCATTTTTCGGCGAATACAAAAGAACAGGTTATCCAGAGGGATATACTCAGGAACAGAGGCAGCTGGTTGGCATCGATGATAACTGGTTTAAGAAGGTAAGAAGGAAAGGATCCCTTTGTTCGGCAGGCCAGAAGACCGCGCTTGTTTTTCCTGATGGAAAGGTTGCCCGCTGTGGCCAGATTGGCGAAGAGATGGTTTTAGGAAGTTTTTTTGACTCAGATTTTAAGTTGCTGGATAACCCCTTAGCCTGCGAGGCTGAGTATTGCCCCTGTGATGAAGGAAAGGTCGCGCCTGAAGATGACGAACCCGACACTTTGCCAGCCAATGCACAGGATTCGGGGAGCAAAGTGGAGTCGAAGACCGGATCAGTATCTTCCGGCCCTCCAAATGGCAGAGATGTGCGTTTTACATGGGACATTCATTATAAATGTAATTTTCGCTGTCCTTACTGCTGGTTTTATGAAGGATGGGCTGAGGCAGGCAGGAGGAATCTATATCTTTCTCCTGAGGAGTGGTTAGCGCATTGGTCAAGGATCTACGATAGGTATGGTTGTGTCCATATAGAGATTACAGGAGGAGAACCCTTCTTATATCCTAAATTTGTAGAATTGGTCAAATCATTATCCGCTATCCACACGGTTAAGGTCACTACTAACCTGTCCGGGGATGTAGAGAGGTTTGCCAGAGAGATAGACCCTAAAAGGGTAAACATGGATCTGAATTTTCACGTGCTCTTTATTGATCTCGAGACAGTTACAAATAAGGCCCTGATTTTAAAGAAAGTTGGTTTTAAAGTGGGTATTTGTTACCTTGCCTATCCTCCTCAAATGCAGGCAGATAAGATAAAATTTTATGACGAACATTTTAGAAATTTAGGAATAGGTTTTGCATTGGCTGCGTTTTGGGGCGAATACCAAGGAAAAAGATATCCTGAGAGCTACTCTACTTCGGAAAGAGAATTTATGCGCCCTTTCCTGGGAGACATAGACAGGTTTACTTATCACTTAAATGCTGAAAGCCCAAGAGGAAAATTGTGTAATGCCGGGCATATATATGCCGGCATCCATTCCAACGGGGATGTGGTTAGGTGCGGGCCTTTGGCAGATAAGGTAATAGGCAATATCAGAAACGAGGATTTTCGGCTTTTGGATAAACCTTTGCCTTGCGAGGCAGATACCTGTCCCTGCAATGAATATGTAAATTTACTTTAAAAGAGTCGCTTAAATAAAGCAATGAAGAATTTAAAATCAAAAAAGAAAAAAATAAATAAAAGAAAGGTCTCTTTCACCTGGAATATACATTTCGCCTGCAATTACCGGTGCCCGTATTGCTGGTTTGATGAGAACTGGCATCACCTGGCCAAATTTAACACTACTTTTGGAGTCAGGGAGATAGTGAGATGCTGGAACAGGGTGTACAGAAAATACGGCAGTACCCATATTGATATTCTGGGCGGAGAGCTGTTTCTTTATCCAAATTTTGTAGATATAGTAAAGGAATTGTCGCGGCGTCACAGTATCAGTGTGTCCACGAATTTAACGACAGATGTAAAGAGGTTTATTAAAGAGGTAAGTTCTGCCAATGTGAAGATAACCGCCTCCTTTCATCCTATATTCGCAGACACGGAGTTATTTATAAAGAAGGTGTCTCTCTTCAAAGACAGCAAGTTTGATATAAATATCTCATATCTCGCGTACCCGCCGCACTTAAAGCTGATAGGATATTATAAAAAAATATTTGATAGGGCGGGGCTTTCAATCGGACTGAGTACCTTTTGGGGAAAATATAATGGTATGGATTATCCTCAGAGTTACACAAAAGAAGAGAAGGAATTGATAAGGCCTTACCTGGGAAGTCGTTCGGGAAGGCCTTTTCAGGTAGAGCCTAAAAAGATAAAAAAGGGCTCTCTTTGCAGGGCAGGCCAGATTTATGCTGTTATTCAAACAGACGGCAGGGTTCAGCGATGCGGCATGGATTCTTTTGAAGGTCATTTGGGTAATATATTTGATAAGGGGTTCAATCTGTTAGAAGAACCAGGACCCTGTAATTCTGAAAGCTGCCCGTGTAATGAATGGGCATTTTTACTTGTTGAAAAAGATAGTAGTTTGGATCTGTCCGGGGTTGCAACGGCAGACAAGAAGCCCGTGGCCTCAAAGGCCCGTGGATCCTTAAGCCCAAGATTTCCCAGGATCGATCCTCCTTATAAGGTGTTCTGGAACTGGGAGATTACCTACGCCTGTAATTATAAATGCACTTATTGTTATTTTTGGAAGATCAAGGAAAGGCACGCGCCTATTGATGTGGATAGATGGAGCGGTATATGGGATGATATATTCGATAAATACGGTTGTTGCCATATTCGTTTTTCGGGGGGAGAACCTACCCTGTACCCCGGTTTTTTTGATCTACTGGCTGAATTATCCAGTAAACACACTATAGATATAACTACTAATTTCAGTTTCGACATCTATGAGTTAATTGAAAAGGTAAATCCTCAACCCCTGATGATCTCCCCCAGCTTTCATCCCGAATTTGATGAAATAAAAGATTTTTTGAAAAAGATAGCCATCTTACGTAAGCACAATTTTCTTGCAAGCGGCATAGCCTACGTAGCATACCCGCCGCATCTTTCAAAGTTAAAAAAAGTCATGAAAACAACCGAAAGAAATAATGTCGAGTTCAAAATAATACCATTCAACGGTGAATTTAATGGCCGGCAGTACCCACAAGGTTATAATGACAAAGAGAAAGGCCTGTTAAAGGATGCGGCTGAGGATTCTAGTTCAAAAGAGCTGAACACCCGATGGCTAAATTGGCATGTAAATGATAATGATTTGGACAAAAAAGATAAAGGGGCCAAAGAGATCTCGCATTTATGTAGAATGGGGCAGATGTATGCAAGGATTGGTCCGGATGGAAAGGTCACCAGATGCTGTCATCCGCAAAGTGATGTTTTAAGCAGTATTTTTGGCGATGATTTTAGAATTCTGGATGAACCAAAGCTATGCAATATTGCAAATTGCCCTTGTTTTAAGGCGATGTTTGTAGGAGAAGAGGGGTCCTGGTTGCCTCATTGGGGAGCGCCCGAACATCCTCTTTTGCCCAAGGTTAATAATATAGAGGTGTAAGATGCATGCTTGTAGATAAGGAAGAATACTGGCCGGCTTACTGGAGCAGCCCTAACAGCCTTAATTTAAAAGGGAAAGAATAAAATGTGTGAAGCAATTTCTCCTCGTGTCTTTTTCACGTGGGATATTCATTATAAATGTAATTATTACTGCAGTTATTGCTTTTTGCATTTTGAGCCTGAAACGGCAAATATTGAAGCAGTTTATTTAGAGGTCGAAGAGTGGGTTAAAATCTGGACAGATATTTATAAAAGATATGGTCCTTGCCATATCTTGGTGACCGGAGGAGAGCCGTTTACTTACCCGAATTTTATGGATTTGGTTTCTTCTTTATCAGAGATGCATACGTTTGGTTTTTCGACAAACCTTTCATGGGATATCAACGAGTTTATAAAAAAGGTGAACAGGCTTAAGGTAGAGATAGAGGCAAGTTTTCACCCGGAATTTATAGGCGCCGAAGAGTTTTTGAAGAAAATAAAATTATTAAAAAAGAAGGATTATTTGGTGAGCGCCACGGTTGTGGCATATCCTCTCTTGCTGGATAAGATTATAAAGTATAAAGAGATATTTAAAAAAGAAGGCGTCAGGTTGAACCTCTATCCTTACAGGGGGCCGCATGATTCCAGGAATTATCCGGATGCATACTCAGAGTCAGAGAGGCAGCTCTTGAAAAAACTGGGTCTTGAGATCGGCATAAAGGCCAGCAGGGGACTTATGGATGTATATAAATTAACGCAGGATGGCAATGCTCAGGAGAAAAAACAAGAAGGCAAGATCTGTAGGATGGGACAGAGATACGCAAAGATCATCCCGAACGGGGAGGTCTACAGGTGCTGTGCAGCTGTAAATAAAAAATGGGGAGATCTGGGCAATGTCATAAAAAAGACATTTGAACTGCTTGATAGGCCTGGACTCTGTCCAGACCCCATGAACTGCACCTGTTATAAATCTATGGTCATGGGAGAAGAAGATAGATGGCTGGGGTATTGGAAGATCCCCAATGACTTTAGGGCCGAAAAAAAGATGAGGGATGAATTAGGGGTCGCCAAGAAACTTCGTGACACTGGGAAAATAGAAGAGGCTGTTGATAAGATAAACCAAATCTTGAAGACGCGGCCCGGGAACGTCAGGGCACTTACGTTACTCGGAGAAGTTTATTTACAAAAAAAAGATTTTGTAACTGCCGGTAATACATTGCAAGAGGCCTTAAAAAATAATTCTAACCCTGATGACGCCTCATGGATTTACAGGACGCTGGGCAGGTTTTATTTTGAGTCAGCCATGAATAATAACGATACAAAAAAAGAAGGGTTCGGTCAATCTCTGGATTGCCTGGAAAAGGCAATAAGATTCGCAGATAAATCCAATAATGTCGCAGATAAAGCGTGGGCACACTATGAGATTGCCACTGTATATCATAATAAAAAGAATTACCCCAAGGCTCAGGAGAATCTAAAGATGGCCCTTGAATATGAGCCCGAAAACGGGCATTTTAGAGAACTTCGTACATTGTTGGAAAAGGACGCAAGGTGAGAGAGTCAAGCAGTGAAAGGCTGGGCTATTGCTGCGGGAGACTAAGATGTTGACAGAGAAAATTTGTTTTTGCTGGAATATAAATTACCGGTGTAATTATCGATGTCCGTATTGTTTCTTTTATAACAGATGGGATAGGGTTGTAAAAGATAACGGAAATTTTCCAGCCGAGGACTGGATAAAGAGCTGGCGCCGCATTTATGATATTTATGGAAGCGCAAAGATAGAGACAGCAGGGGGGGAGCCGTTTACTTTTCCTTCTTTCGTGAGATGCATAAATGAGATATGTAAATTGCACAGCCTTAGGATTACAACAAATCTTTCCTGTTCAACAGAGATTCTGAAGACGATTATCGGACAAAACAGTCCCGAGAGACTAAAATGGAACATAACCTTCCATCCGAGTTTCGCTAATGTCGATGATTTTTTAAAAAAGGCCCTGCTTTTGAAGCGCAACAAATTTGAAGTTTTGACAATGTATGTTGGTTATCCCCCTCAGTTAAAGATGATGCCGCATTTTAGGAGTATATTTCAAGAAAACGGGATCACCTTTTTTGCACAGGCATTTCAGGGAGAACATAACAGGATAGCCTATCCTCAGGGTTATACAGAAGAGGAAAGGCAGCTGATGGGCGATCTCAAGAAGGACGATTGTCACGGAGGGTTAAAGAGACTAATAGAAAATCAATTGCTTAAAAAACAAACAAAGGGCAAATTATGTCTTGCCGGATCGAAATATGCATTTGTTGATTCCACGGGAGAGGTATACAAATGTTCCCGTGAAAGAAAGAATTCAATGGGGAATTTTCTGGAGCATGATTTTAGATTATATGATCGGCCGCTGCCGTGCGAGTTTGAATATTGCCCTTGTGAATTTACATGGCTGGTTGAAGAAGAGGCGATTCGAGAAAAGCAAGACATGAAGGACCAGGATAAAATCGAGGCGGATCTGCCTTTGACGGAATTATCCGGTAAAGCAGCAGTTTGTCAGACGCAGGATAAATATCCTGCCCCTGGTCGAGTCTATTGGTGCTGGGATATACATAATGCATGTAATTATAAGTGCCCATATTGCTGGCTTAACACTCCTCACGAAGATGCCCCAAAGGACGTTCATCCTTATCCCGGGATTGATAAACTGGTAAAGATCTGGGCCGATATTTATAAGAAATATGGAAGATGCCATATTCATATTTCCGGAGGCGAACCTTCTATCTACCCGTCTTTCTTTGAGTTGATAGGTAAACTTTCGCAATTGCATTATGTAGAATTCGACACCAACCTATCTTTTGACCCAGTTGATTTAGTAAGGAATACAGAAGAAGGCCGTAGATTAAAGATAGGGGCTACATTGCACCCAGAATTTACTGACTTAAATACCTTCTTTTCGAAAGTGCTCCAGTTAAAGGGCGGCGGTTTTAGAATCGGGATGACGTGCGTAGGTTATCCGCCACACTTGAAAGATATTCGCAGATATAAAGATATATGCGATAAGAATAACGTTGAATTTAATATCCAGGCCTTTAGAGGGGCTTTTAATGGCAAGGAATATCCAACAGCGTATGACGATGCAGAAAAAGAACTTATTGGCATACAGGCTGAAGATGTTACCAGTCGGATATTAGATTATCACATCAGTGAGAGAGACAAGAAAAAGGAAAAAGTCCGGAGGTTATGCAGAATGGGTCAAATGGGCGCCAAGATCTATCCGAACGGAGATGTTTTTAGATGTTGTATGCCTGAGGACGATCATAGGATAGGCAATATTTTCAATGACGATGATTTTAGGTTATTTGATGGACCAAGATATTGTGAGAAGAGTCCGTGTCCTTGTTGGAGGGCCATGATTATTGGCAAGGAAGATGATTGGCAGCATTACTGGTATCGCATGGAAACAGATAGTAGGTATTGTGATAGAAATTTACAAACTAAGCAAGATTGATAGTTATATATTAAAAGTTTTTTAAACTGAACAAAGGAGCTAAAGTTGAAATTTACTTTTGGCTGGGATTTATGTTATACATGCAATTACCGCTGTCCGTATTGTGGCATTTGGGAAAACAGGTCAGATAGCGATCTTTTTCTGTCTGCCGAAGAATGGGGTGCGATTTGGGACAGGGTCCATGCCAAGTATGGAAGCTGCCACATCTACATGTCAGGGGGCGAACCGTCTTTTTACCCTGGTTTTTATGACCTAGCGTTAAGATTGGCGCAGAGGCATTCGATAGAGATATGCACCAACCTGTCCTGGGATATAGATAGATTGGTGCCGCAGATCCCGGCTGGCACATTAAAGATAGCCGCGACCTTTCATCCAACGTTTGCCAGGTTTGAGGAATTTTTTGAAAATGCGGTAAGGGTAAAGGAGTATCTACCTAATTCGCAGATATATTATGTGGCGCATCCAGGCCAGATCAGGGAAATGCCTGAAAGGAGCAGGAGATTAAAAGAGCAAGGCGTAGATCTTATACCATTACCTCTTAGGGGAGACGGATATGTGCTTAACTCAGACGAAGAAAAAAGGATAGTTGAGGAGGTAAGTCCTTACAAAGGCGAGAAGATAGAATATCAGTTACAGAGGATCTCGCCTAAAGGCAAGCTGTGCAGGGCAGGCCAGTTTTACGCTGTTATCAGGGCAAATGGCGCGGTGGACCGCTGCAGTCAGCATAGAAACGGAGGGCTTGGAAATTTTTTGTCAGAGGAGTTTGGTTTATTCGACAAACCTGTTCTTTGCGAGAAGGACTACTGTCCAATAGAATCACAATGGATAATAAATGAACAAAGAATTAGAACTAACTGAAAACAAAATCAGGAAAGTAATTGATGAACTAAGGCAATATTATAGAAGTCTAGAATTCGGCCCTGTTAGCGATGAGGAAGGCCGCATCTTGCAGATATTGATTGAAATTTCAAATGCTAAAGATGTTTTAGAAATAGGTACATCACTCGGGGTTTCTTCGCTTTGGATGACCTTAGGTCTTTTAAAGACAAAGGGGAAATTGATAACCTTTGAAGCTATGCCTGAACATGCGCAGTTTGCAAGACAAAATTTTGAAAAAGCCGGCGTACAGGATATTATTACTCTTATAGAGAGAGACGCTGTATATTTTAGTCCATTATTAAAAGACAAATTTGATTTCATATTTATGGACGGACTCGAAAGAGAATATTTAATGTTCTTTAATCTTTTTTTCCCTTTGTTGAAGGAAGGAGGCATTATTGTTGCTCATGATGTTATAACAAAGGCGAATGATGCGCAGGATTACATTGAAACATTAAACAAAGATAGGCGTGTTACTAATTGTATTATCAGAGGCCCTGAGATAGCAACGGGCATGCTTATAACTTATAAGAATAAGGAATTGACAGGTTAAAACAGGATGGGCAAAAGGCAGACAGGTAATTTACAAGTAGCTTTTCCGCGAAAAACCCCTCCTTACAGAGTTTTTTTCACATGGGAGATAACATACAATTGTAACTATCGCTGCACTTATTGCCATGCCCCAAAACCAGGGAATCCTGATACAAGAAAAACGACTTCTCTGGACGCAAAGAAATGGATAGGGATATGGGACGATGTGTATAAGAATTACGGGGCATGTTTTATTCTTATAAGCGGCGGGGAGCCCTTTGCCTACCCGTCTTTTATGGATCTGGTAACGCAGCTTCATAAAAAACACATAATCGAACTTTGCACAAATCTGGAATGGGATGTGAAGCCATTTGTAAAAAATATGGATCCAAAAAGGATAAAGGTCGCGACCAGCCTGCACCCGGAGTTTGCCGATCTGGACAGGTTTTTGCATAGGCTGAAACTTCTGAAGGACAATGGCTTCAGGACGCATGTGAATTTTGTCCCATGGCCCCCGTTTTTAGAAAGAATGGCGGAATACAAGGAAAAGGTGGAGGCGCTGGGCGTTCAATTTATATTGCAGCCTTTTATAGGAGATTATGAGGGCAGGAGATATCCTCAGGGTTACACTGAATCCGAAAGAGAATATTTTAAGATATTCAAGGATTCCTGTAATATAAGCACGCTCGATTTCAAGACGACCAACGAATCCAACAAGAAAGGCAAACTCTGCAGAATGGGACAGAATTACGCATTTATTCATCCTGACGGGGCTGCAGACAGGTGCTGTAAGGATCACAGCGTAGCATTGGGTAATGTGATAGACAAGACATTTAGGTTGCTGGAAGAGCCGGCTGCCTGCACAATCGAAGAATGCAACTGCTGGCGGTGCATGCTCGTAGAGAAAGAACCTGAATGGGTAAATCACTGGGGCTGGGCCGAGATAGAAGACATAGAGCCAGTCGCTATAAAATCAGAACCCTCCGGAGCGAGGCAGGGCGAGGTTTTGGATGGAAGGGATTCTGGTGCGAGGGTGGCGCTGGTACAGCTGCCGCCATGGGGAGTCTTTGATCCCCCTAACGCGCTTGCGCAGATGTCCAGCTATATAAAGCGGGACGGTCACAAGGCGGCAGTGTTTGATGTCAATGTCGGATTGTATAATAGCAAAAGAGAGCAGTATAAGACAGTATGGGCCATAGAGCAGAGCGGATTCTGGCATAATCAGGAGAATGTTTTAAAGTTCTTCAATGATAACAGCGAGACAATCAATGATTTCATCCAAAGGATTATTGCTGTTGAGCCAGAAGTCGTCGGCCTTTCCGTAAGCTCGGCTTCTTTGCACTTTGCGATGGAGTTTGTTAAGAAGATAAAAGAGAAGAGGCCTCAGGTAAAGATTGTTTTTGGAGGGGCCATGTTTTTTGTCCAGGTGGATATGGAATCCATTTTAAATAATGGCTGTGTGGACATAATTATTCTCGGGGAAGGAGAAGAATCCTTTTCCGAATTGCTGCAGATATTAAGGGATGGCAGGGACCTTGGATTATGCAGGGGGATATGCTTTAAAAAAGGCGGCAAGATAGTGAATACAGGGCCAAGGGAATACATGAAAAATCTGGATGAACTTCCGTTTCTGGATTTCAGTGATTTGCCTCTGGACAGATATGACCCGCCAGGGCATCTGGGCAGACATATTTCCCTTATGACAAGCCGCGGGTGCATACAGAATTGCGTGTTCTGTGGCCCAAAGGCCTACTGGCAGGGATTCAGGACAATGAGCGGTAAGCGCATCTATGATGAGATAAGGTACCATATTGCCTTAAACCCAGATATAGAGCATATAGAATTCCTTGATCTGCTTTTTAATGGAAGCATTAAGACCTTAAATGACTTCTGTGATTTAATGATCAGCGACCCGCCTAAGCCGGGCTTAAAATGGCACGTCAATGCGATCATCAGGCCAGAGATGACTTTGGAGGTATTTCAGAAGATGAAGCGTGCCGGGTGCCATCACATAACTTATGGCATTGAATCTGGCTCTCAAAGGGTCTTGGGCCTGATGAAAAAACGTTATAAGGTAAAAGATGCGGATGATGTCCTTGAGAATAATCATAAGGCAGGCATAGAGGTTACCTGCAATTTTATGTTTGGCTTCCCCGGAGAGACAGAGGAGGATTTTCAAGAGACCCTTGATTTTTTAAGGCGCAATTCGAGATATATCACAACCGCCTATCCCAGTCGCACGTATTGCACAGTAGAGCCTTTTAGTTACATGGAAAAACAGATGGAAGAGTTTGATATGGTGCCGAATAAGGATTATCCTATCTATTGGGAGTCGCGGGACAGCCGCAATAATTATCCTGAGAGGCTCAGGAGGTGCGAGGTGTTTTCCAGCCTGGCCTTATCCCTGGACGTAGCAGTTGGGAGCGGGCTTCAGACCTCGGTGGAATTGGATAAATGGTTCAGTCTCGGTTTTTACTATCTTGCCAAAAAGGACAGCGGGTCAGCCAAAAGGTCTTTCCAGAATTACCTGAAACTGGACCCCAAAAATGAGGTTATAAATAATAAGATTCACGAGCTTGATAATGCGCTCAATGCAGACAGGCC
>JABMRA010000014.1 GCA_013202925.1 Candidatus Omnitrophota bacterium
ACTTAAAGTATCGGCACAGGAAGCCCGCTTCGCCCGCGAAGCGAGGCGAGCATTCTCAGCTCACATGCGATTGCTTCGCATGGTCACCTTTGTTGCTCGCCTTGCAACGACGCCGCTTCACTCTGTATCACCAGTTTAGGCCGTTTCGGAAGGACCACGCGTCCCTGGTCCACCAGATAAATCGCCTTTTCGCTATACGTCACGTTTTCTCCGTTTACTATCCTAACGTTTCCTCTCGCCACCACGCACCTTATCCGTCTTGTATCTTTACTGAAATAGACATCGATGCGGTCTGAAAATATATTGCCCTGGGCATCTTCGACCAAAACATTGTTCAGAAAAGTGGCCTTGTGCTTTTTATAATTTATATCAAGCGGGCCGTCGCATGTGATCTTAGTCCACTGCTCTTCGCCGGCACTCTGTAAAAAATCAGGCGTTGCAGAAGATATTTTAGCAGTAATATCTTTTTTCAGTTCAGCTGTCTTGGCCTCTAAATCCACCTGCGCGCCGATACCATTGACATCAAAATCCGCCTTCTTTATGTTAACAAAATCATCCGTAAACACATTTCTGGTCTCTACATCCCAATCCAGCGAATCCGTGGTCAATCTTGTGCCGTCTGTTGTCTTTACCACTACATTGTTCTCGAGATGCACAATGTTTTCTTTCCTGTTGAAATCGCCTTCCCTTGCCTTTAGCTTTAGTATCGTATCTTCGCCAAACGCCACGGCTGAGATCTCCTTGATCCTGACCTTTTCATCCTCGACTTCTGCTGATTTGCCGTTCATCCGCCATTTCTTCTGGCCGCCGTCCTCATACTGCGTCAATGAAAAACCGCTCACCTCCTGCGCAGGCTCTGTCCCTTCCTGCACAGTCTCCTCCTGCGCGTAACAAAAAGGAGAGCTAATAAAAATTAATATTAAAAGTAAAGCTGCCATATTCGATCTTCTGCGTAAGTTCCGCGTCATGTTCCGCGTTGGTTCCGCGATTCCGGCTGGGTTTTCCAGCGGTCATGGAACCAGACCCATTGCGTTGGAAATCGCCGCACGTGATCCTCGATAATCCTTGTATATCTCTGGGTATTTTCCAATATATCTTTTGCCCGGTCTCCGGTAGAAGCAAGTTCCATCTGCCTTCCCACCAGTATCTCGTGACCAAACGCCTTTCTCACCATAAAACAGGTTACTATCGGAAGTTTTGTCAAAAAATTCAATACTGCCGGGCCGTTGGGCGTATATGCCTTGCGGCCGAAAAAATCAACAAATACGCCTGAAACGCTGTCCATGTCCTGGTCAGGCATCATGGCTATAAATTCATTTCTCTTGATAATAACCAGCACCTCTTTTGTCGAGGCGTCCCTATGTATAACATTTACGCCGTGGCGCCGCCTGACCCTTGCTAAAATATTTTCAAAGTGATCCATCCTCATGCGCCTGGCAATCACATTGACCTTGTAACCCTTGATCCCGAAATAATGCGCCATGAGCTCCCAGTTGCCGAAATGCGCGGATAAGACTATGCCTCCTTTTCCCTGCTCAAGAAGACGTTCTATGGTCTCAAAACCCCTGCACGCTATATATCTGTCGATATTGCGCTTATTAAATTTCACAAGCGAGACGACCTCGACAAGATTCTTGCCCAGATTTTCAAAGACCTCTCTTACAATATGTTCTTTCTCTTTAGCGGATTTGGAGCTTGAAAAGGCAATATCGAGATTATCCAACGCTGTTTTTCTCGGCCCCTTAAGAAGGCAAAAGGCTGCCTTACCAAGCAATTGCCCAAACCTGAGCCCCAGACTAATAGGCAGGATAAAGATAAAGAAACTCGCGCACCTAAAGAGCCAAAAAATAACAACCCGTCTCGGCTTAAACTTTGCCATAGCCGACATATATTATCATATATAGCACCTATAAGTCAAATATAAACTTAGAAGATGGTGTACTATTTGAATAGTTACGTTACGCCCTGCGCGGTCAGGCCAGTGCAGGGTGCAGCCAAACATTGAAAGTATTACAAAACTTAGAAGATGGGGAGATTGAGGGTGTGCTTCTTGCCTTCGTATTCGAGGATGACATTGGCCTCGGTGATTTCAATCACAGTCATGTCGCGCACCTTGTCGCCGAGCTTTACAACATCGCTATTTATAATTGCAAGCGGGTTATTCGCATCCCACATAATACCGTTCAAAACCACGCCTTCCAATCCAGCGCCGCTCGCGCCTGCCTTAGCAGGAAAAAACGGATCCCTGCCCCATGCCTCCTTTATCGCTGATTCTTCCACCTCTCTCACCTCGAGAGAGATAGGCGCTGACATAGAAGACGCCACTGTCTCGCCTGCCCTGACTATAGATATCCTCTTATTCCGCAGCTTCTGCACGTTGCCGATGATCAGGAATATCAAAAATACAACGCCGATGAGCGTTATGATGACTTCGATCTTCTGCTTTTTATCAAGGTTTTTCAACATATCATTTTCCCAGTATATACGCGGTCAGCCTTATCTCTGCCTTTGTTGCAGGTGCCTTATCCTCATCCTTTTCTATATTGACCGCTTCTATAGTGACCATCGGGCTTCTATTTGTTTCCAGGCTCAACAAAAACTCGCCCAGCGCCTTGTATCTGGACTCAACATTCAACGTCAAAGGCATGCATTTACAGAAATAATCCGAGACCTTGACTTCCTTCCCCTCGTGATCTTTATAGATAAAAAGATTCTCTGGCTTCAAGGAAATAACATTTACATTAAAATACCTTGCCTGGTCGTTCAGCTGCTTGATCACATTGGAAACCTCTTTTTCAAAAGGGAACGCGCCCTCGAGTATGGCCAAACCCCTGCGCCGCTCAATAATATTCTCCTCCAGATTGCCCTCTGTACCGAGAAAATTATAAAGTCCGTCTATGTCCTGTTTTATGGTTTTATATTCCATGCTTAATCTTCTGACCTGCCCTGATTTAGGGAAATAGACAAATTGGAAAAGGAGCACTACGACAAATACAAAGATCCCTGCAACAATAATGCCCTTTTTGTTTTCCAGATCAAATTTGATATTCATGCCTACCTTTAATGAGTCCGCCTAGGCGGACGAATTAATCCCCCCTGCTTTCATGCCCCGAGAAATCCGAAGGATTTCCGGGACTGAGTCCTTGAAATCGCATTCGCGATTTCTAAGGGCTGAAAGCATGAAGGGGGGACAAGTTCGGCCATATAAGTTACGTCGCTTCACTCCGTAACTTATGGCCTCACTTGACACGCGATCTCAAAATCCAATGCCCCGGATGAATAATCCTCGTTCTTCTCGCTGAATATAAGCTTTACCTTCTCAAACATAACTGAATTTTCCAGCGCCAACATAAATTCGCTTAACTTATCCCCCTGCCTGATAATCCCAGAAAGCTCTATACTGGGCTCTTCTGTCATTATATCCAGGGTTTCCAACATTACAAATGAAGGCACGACATTGCTCAATTCCTTCATTATTTTACCCGCGCCCAGTTCATCGTGAGAAACCCTGCTTATAGCATAACCAAATAACGCCGTCCTGTCCTTGATGGAGGCGACATCCTTTATGCTTTGCCAGTAGGACCGGTAGACACCTAATTCGTTGTTCAGATTGATTGCCCTGACAGATAAGAGCAGATACGAAAAGAGAAATACCAGGCCCAATGCAATAGACACCATCCTCACAGAAACCTTTTTCAGCGCTGCCTTTTTCTCGGCCTTGAATTTTTTGGGCAAAAGGTTCAGGCTGGAATCGCTGATCAAGGCCAGGCCTGTCGCGCATGCTGTTTCAGGAAGCACATGGATTACTTCAAGCGATGTCTCCTTCGATATAAATTCCTTAAGGCCTTTTAGCTTGGAACCGCTGCCTGCCAGGATTATCTTTTTGACAGCATCGCTCTGGAATCGATGCTCGTAATATTCCAGGGACCTTTTTGTCTGATTCGCGAGCTTTTCCAGGACAGGCCTCATCATTGAAAGGATACTTATGTCCGAGGAAACGCCCTGCTCATGTTTTATCTTCTCTGCCTCTTCCATGGAAAGCTCTATCTTACCCTTATCCGATACCAATACCCCGGTCATTGCCTCTGTAATAGTGTCTCCGCCCACAGCCACGTCCCTGGCAAAGCAAAGTTTTCCATTTTCAATAACACCTATGGTGGTCTTGACCCCGCCTATATCCACAAGGCCCACCTTTTCCTGGGAAAGAATAATTTTCTGATTATCTATATACCCGGCAAGCGCAAAATCCGAAGGAAAGACGCCCTGTACGTTTAAGCCAAGACCCTTTAATTCCCTTATCTTTTCCTCAATTTCTTTTTCCTTGTAGACTATCGCGATCAATTCTATCTTTTTCGAGCCATCGTCTGCTACTTTCTCGCCCAGGATATCGAATTTTATCTTTGCATGGCTGATATCCAGCTGCACCTGCTCCTTTAACTCCCACCTCAATGCCTCTTCTATTTCTTCCTTTGGCATCACAGGTAAGCTCGCCCTTCTTATTGCCATGTTATCGCTGTTAAAATTTATAGATACGTTTTCGTCTTCATCTATATGCAGTTCTTTGTTTAAATGTTTCAGCTGGTCCATTGGCCTTGCCAGGATATCTTTTACAGAGGCCTTCTTGTCTGCTTTTTGAACCCTCACAGCCCTAAAGTCCTTCAAGCCCAGATCAAGGCCAATGACACTTCGCGAACCAGTCCCAATGCCCAGGCCTGAAAGAAGCGCCTTTGATTCTTTTTTAAGCTGTTCTTTGATCGCTTTCATAACGTCCCAATTATACCACACATGCGGCGATCCCTGCCACAAAGAAGTTCTCTCGTTACGGCGTAACCTCATTCCAGTCCTTCTGCCGCAGGACTGCAATCTCTCCGCTGGCAGTATAGGTAAAGCCCGGAGTCATAGGCGCAAATATGTCTTTATCATAATTAAATTCAATCCCTGTGCCATCTTTCATGTCGATGTTTTGATCTGCCAGCATTGTGCCGTTGAATGTACTATTTTTTATATAGTCAAAATTGATACTGCCGCCCGCTAAAATCAAACCATTGATCGTGCTGTTTTGCAGGCCTATTCTCGATGCAGGGGTCCCTGTGCCAGTACTCGAAATACCAGATTTCGTGGCAAGCGCGGGATAATTATTGGTAGGGTTTATCTGTACATTATCCGCGTTATAATCAAAATTAATAGCTCCTTCAGCGATAATTGAGGCATTTATAATGGCGTTATCGCCTATAGCAACACTCCCTGTCGTATAATACACCCCTGAATAAGTCGCATTTTCAAATGTAATGGCTGAAGTATAATACTGGCCTTGGGCCTGGGCAAGGGTTTTATAGTAATCATAATCCAGGTCTGGATTAACCTTGGCCATTCCTTCGGTTACATCTCCAGTGATTATCACGCCACCATAGTTTAGCACATGGACACTACAGCTCAGATTGCCATTTATAGTCCCGCTAGAGCCAACGAGATCAACTGTAGATCCATCAGCATGTATCCCGCGGTCTAGAAGCCCTGATGTTATAGAAACGCCTTCTATTATCTGTCTGGTTGTCGAATCCACGGTTGCTGTTGAGGTAAGGGTATAAACATAAGTAGGCGCGTCATACACGGACGTTACTGTATAACTCCCTTCCCCAAAACTTCTGGTTAACTCAGGATGATTGTCAGGATCATATGTTTCATCATAGAGTAAATATATATAGTGCTCGAGGCCTGCCTCGGCTATATACAATGCCTGCTGTGCCTGCATGTCAATAACTGCCGTCTTGGTCCCGGTAGACATCATGGATGCTATCAAGAGCACCAGCGTTGCCACGATCAGCATCACGATCATGACAGCGATCAGGGAGATGCCCTTGCTCCCCGTCGTCATTGCGAGGGAAGTCCTATTAGGGAGCAACCGAAGCCCGCTTCGCCCGCGAAGCGAGGCGAGCAATCTCTTAGAAATTCCTCGGCACACTGTCCGATTGCAGATAAACATTTTCACCGTTCTTTGTAAAGGTCAGGTTGATCCTCACCCTTCTTATGTCAGTATTGCCAGGGCTTACAACAGGCGCTGCGATTGTGTTTCCGCTGGAATCATAATAGGTAAAGGTCAGGCTTGAAACATTTTCCGCAAGCACATTCGCTGTCCCGTCTGCGGTCCTGTTAAGATCTGTAGATCTCCGACTGTATATTATGTCCACATCGCTCACATCTGTAAATCTAAATTGCGAAGCGCTTGCAGTAGTAACATTCGCCGCGCGCTTTACCTCTCTTATCTCTCTTACCATCCTGTTCACTGCAAGGCGGCCGTCCCATAATAGGTCAGACCGGTTAAACTTAAACGTCCATGCATCAACAGTGGTAAGCAAAACATATCCCACCACGCCTGCAATAACGCCGATCACCATTATAACTATTACCAGCTCAATTAACGTAAAACCTTTACTCCTCATAGATCTCCCAGAATGCTTGACACTTTAGTCAAGGACTAAAGTGTCAAGCAATCTGCTCTAGTAATTCGTTACGATCGTCTTTAAATTTATATCCCATGCAAT
>JABMRA010000015.1 GCA_013202925.1 Candidatus Omnitrophota bacterium
AAGGTTCAGCCACCCCAGCTTCAACATGGAGCTGTCAGCCGGCAGGACCTCGATGTGGTGGGGGCCTGGTTTTAATGGCGCGCTCCTCTTGACAGACAATGCCTATCCCATGGATACAGTGAGATGGAATAATATCCGGCCTTTTAGATTACCATGGCTCCTTAAAAAATTAGGCAGGTTTAACGCGCTTTTTATAGTATCCAGACTTGAGGAAAAACGGGAGATCCCGAACGCCTTTATCACAGGCTGGAGGCTGGATTACACGCCCTGGGATTTTTTGAAACTCGGATTTGGACACATAATGATGCATGGCGGTAAAGGCGTTAAAAAATTGGGCTTTGCCGATTATTGGAGCTCTGCGTCACTCGTATTCAGCCCTGCAGGCGGCGGGACAGAAACAGAAAACCATATAATCTCGGGCGACCTGCAGTTATTCATAAGGCGTATAGATAGATTCCTGCCGATAGCGACAGGCGCAAAGCTTTATACAGAGTGGGGCGCGGAAGACGAGGCAGGAAATACCCCGATAGACCTGGCCTCCATCACAGGAATTTATCTTACAGATGTGTTTAAAATTCCCGGCTTTGATGGTAAAATAGAATTCGCGAAACTTAACAACATCTGGTATACACATTTTAAATATGGGTCAGGCTACACCCATCGCGGAGATATGATAGGACACCATCTCGGGGGTGATTCAGAAGAGATAGCGGCAACAGGCATATTTAATTTTCCCGGAGAATATAAATTGAGCGCTACATTCAGCCGCCAGCGGCGCGGTTTAACGCAGGCCAATATTGAGATCATAAATGAACTAAGATTAGAGTTTAATTTATTAGATGCGTTAAAGGCATATAATATGTATAATGTTGAAATAGACCTATTTTATGAACTCGAAAATATAGATAATTACAATAACACATCTACGAAGGCCAGAAACCACATCTTCGGCCTGGAAGCCAAAAGGAGATTTTAAGGGGACCATATGACAGGCTTAGACAACTTTTTATTAAATAAAATAATAAAACTCATCACAGGCTACAAAAAGCCCGAGAAGATAATCATCTTCGGCTCAAGGGCCAAGGGAGGCTTCAAGGAAGCCTCTGATGTCGATATAGCCATATTGGGTAAAGACTGGACAGATAAGGACATAAATATAGTAAAGCACGATCTCGACGAATTTATAAAGACGCCATTAAAATTCGATGTCCTGAATTTCTATGCTTTAACCAAGAATAAATTGAAACAAGAAATATTAAAAAAAGGGGAAGTTGTTTATGGATAGAATAAAACAAATACAAGAAGATTTTGCCAGAGCCCTCGAGCGTTTAAACCAGGCTTTGAAAGAAGACATCTCCAAAGGAAGCATAATAGTCGACGGCACTATACAGAGGTTTGAATTTACCTTTGAATTGGCATGGAAACTCGCAAGGGCCGTATTAAAATACAACGGCATTGACGCGGACACCCCGCGTCTCGTAATAAAAGAAGCCTTTAAGGCAAAGCTCATCAAAAAAGGCGACGACTGGATAGACATGTTAGAGGACAGAAACAAAACCTCTCACATATACGACGAAACCCAGGCCCTGGCCATCTATAAAAAGATAAAAGAAAATCATTTTAAAGCCCTGGAAGAATTTAGTAAAGCAGTTAAGATAAAGTGATGTAGCCGCAGAGCCTTGCTCTGCCTAATACCACAAGGAGACCACAAAATGTATAAAAAAATTATCAACATCAACGCGTTACTGGCTCTAATATTTCTATCCACCACCATATTCCCATCCCAGTCTTTCTCCTACGAGAAAAAAGCCTATAAGCCGGATAGTTCTAAGAAGGAAAACTGGGTCGATGAGTCTCGTGGCTACGAGCCTGTCGTCTATAAAAAGGTGCGCTGCCCGCAATGCGGCATGGAGCTTTTCTATATCCCGGGAAAAGAAAGCCCTCATTCTCATTGGGTAGATTATGAGGTTGATGAAGAAAGGCCTTCCAGTGCAAGCTCAGCTACAGAAGACAGCGCTAAAACAAAGAAGGCTAAAAAAGGTAAATCAGAAAATAAACCAGAAAAAGGTTTATTGAGTTTATTTTCCAAAGATAATCTCAAGGAGGAGAAAACAGCAGAAATGCCTTCTGATAGGGATATGACTTTTTCTGAGTTACGGATGGCTCAGTCAAAAAGATATGAGCTCCGTCAGCAAATAACCTGTCCTTATGACGGATATAGGTTTTTCCCTGAAGGAGATATAATAGAAGAAAGAAAACTACTAAGAAGGATGATTACAGGAGAATATTCTGTAATAGAATCAAGTTTTACAAAGGCCATACCTTTTGGAGTTTCAAAAGAATTAAGACAGTTTGGCTATGATCTATTTGAGTCCAAAAAAGCCCTTGGAGGGCAGGAAGAATCGCCGCTTTCAGAAGGATCAGCCGGGGCAGCCGGGGCATTAACCGCCCTGGGCATGCTAAAAGCCGCATTTACGCCTGCTTCTTCACAGCCCAGCTTTTCTACGCAGACCAGCACTGGTCAATCAGCAGTTGTCCCTATTGGGCCAAATTACATAATCGGCCCTGGAGATACGCTGGTAATCAATATATGGGGAAGTGTCCAGGAAACTTTTCCAGTAGAGGTAGACCGCGAAGGCAAGATCATGCTCCCAAAAGCAGGGCCGCTTTATCTATGGGGGATAAAGTTCTCAGAGGCAGAGGAAAAGATCAAGGCAAGGCTCAACCAGTTTTACACAAATTTCAACGTAGATGTCTCAATGGGCAAAATACGCAACATACAGGTTTTTGTAATGGGAGAGATCAGGGAGCCGGGTTCTTATGACATAAATTCCCAGTCCACTATATTCCAGGCGCTTTATGCGGCCGGAGGCCCTACAAAGCTTGGCTCACTTAGAAGGATCAAGCTTATACATGGAGACCAAAACAAGGAAGAGATAGATCTATACCCATTTCTTTTAGAAGGAGACAACCTGAAATATTCAAAGATCCAGTCAGGAGACACTATATTTGTCCCTTCCATAGGAGATGTGGTGGCTATTGCCGGTAATGTGAAACGGCCCGCGATATATGAAACAAGAAGTGAAGTGCCTTTATCTGATTTATTGGCTTTTGCAGGGGGTATCACGCCTACAGGAGATCTACAGAGGATTCAGGTAGAACGCATCAGGAATAACGAAAGACGTGTAATGCTGGATATAGAATTGAATCGCTCGGAACTCGGAGAATTCTCGTTAAATGATATTACTATGAGAAACGGTGATCTGGTAATAGTTTCGCCTATTGTCCGGCTGAAGCATGACTTTGCCTCTATCCTCGGAAATGTTGAGCGTCCCGGAGACTATGCCCTGTCAGGGGATATGAAGGTAAGCGATTTGATAAAAAGGGCAAAGGGATTTATGCCAGGCACATATTTACAGAGAGCTGAGTTAGCCAGGGTTACCAGAGACAGGACGCGCGAGATCGTACCGGTTGATTTAGAAGGCATAACTTTAGGCACAGAAGAAGATATCCTTTTGAATGAATGGGATATCTTACTTATATACTCTGAGGCTGAAGTCCAGCCTGTCCCATTCGTAGAAATAGAAGGCGCTGTCAATAAGCCAGGGCGATATGAACTTACTCCCGGCATGAAGATAACAGACCTTATTTTTA
>JABMRA010000088.1 GCA_013202925.1 Candidatus Omnitrophota bacterium
ATATCTGCCAGATCCTTTATTGCATTAATAATAGCAGCAGATGCTGCGTGCATAAGCGGTGAATTTTTCCCTGTTGCGATCTTTCCATTCGGCAGTTCGATCGCAGCGCCGCAGAAATATCCTTTATTGCCTTTGCCCTTTTTCCTGCAATCCTCAGCTGCCTTTCTTGCAGGCAAGACCACAGACCTATCTTCGGCCTTGACCCCTGCCTTATCCATAATGGCCTGTGCCCTTTCAACCTCTTCCTTTGTGCCGCTGCCGATTGCAAATTCCAGATTGTGCCTGAAATACCTGCGGATTATCTCCTGCCTCGCAGCCTCCCGCGTGCCTTCATCGTCTATAATACCAAAGCCTGCCCTGTTGCAGCCCATATCTGTTGGTGAATTATAATAACTGTCCCTGGAGTCAGTGATCTTGTGTATTATATTCCTCAATATCGGAAATGCATCGACATCGCGATTGTAGTTTATGGCCTCTTTTTTATATTTTTCTAAATGAAAAGGATCCACCAGATTAAAGTCAGCCAGGTCAACCGTTGCAGCCTCATACGCGATGTTTACAGGATGATGAAGTGTCAGATTCCATATAGGAAATGTCTCAAACTTTGCGTATCCTGAGTTTATTCCCTTTACATGGTCATGATATAGCTGGGAAAGGCATGCGGCCAGTTTGCCGCTTCCCGGGCCTGGGGCAGCCACGACTACAATAGGTTTCTTGGTCTCGATATAATCATTCTTTCCATAACCGCCGGGGCCCACTATCTTTTCAATGTCATGCGGGTATCCCTCTATCGTCACGTGCCTGTAGACCTTTAGGCCTAATTTTTCCAACCGCTTTTTAAATTTAACCGCGGCTGGTTCGTTATTAAACCTTGTAAGGACAACTGATGTAACATCCAGGTCCCATGCCTTTAAGTCATCGATAAGTTTCAGCGTTGCAAGATCATATGTTATGCCATAATCTCCCCTGACCCTTCCCTGCTCAATGTCCTTGGCATATACAGTGACAATAATTTCAGCATAGTCCTTGAGTTTTTCAAGAAGCCGCATCTTTACATTGGGGTCATACCCTGGCAGGACCCTTGCGGCGTGATAGTCAAAGCATATCTTCCCGCCAAACTCCAGATAGAGCTTGTTGTCAAACTTTTTGACCCTGCTGAGGATCTCGTTAGTCTGCTCCGCAAGGTACTTCTCATTATCGAAACTTGGCTTTTGGGTAACAACTCTCTTAAACATACGCATTGCCCTGCCTAAAGTTTACACTTTTAACATTGTCAAAAATGTAAACTTAAGTGATTTCTGAGTGGTAGGCCTGGAGTGACTTTACGTCGCCTTTGTTCTCCATGTAAGACTTAATACCCTCTGCTACTGCAACGGCTGCTGCTGGAGTGGTAATATAAGGGATCTTGTACTTTATGGCGTTCTTCCTGATATATGAATCGTCATGAGCTGCGGTCTTTCCAGCAGGCGTATTTATAATAAGTCTGATCTCTTTATTGTTAATGGCGTCGATTATATTTGGCCTGCCCTCATGTGTTTTTTTAATAAGTTCTGCTTCAACGCCGTGCTTATCGAGAAATTTCTTTGTGCCTTCTGTTGTCACTACCTTAAATCCGAGCTCCTTGAGTTTTCTCGCAGCCTCAGCAATATTCTTCTTCTTGTCCTTGTCAGCAACTGTAATTAAAACCGTGCCCTCTGTAGGGAGCCTGAGCCCTGCCGCTTCCTGCGCCTTGAAATATGCCAGCCCTGCTGAATCAGCCAGGCCCATGACCTCGCCCGTAGAACGCATCTCAGGGCCAAGAACAGGATCCACTTCCTGAAACATATAAAAAGGAAACACTGCCTCTTTTACGCCATAGTGTTTATATTTCTTTGGCTTCAGGGCCATAGCCTTTAACTTTTTACCCAGCATAACCTCTGTCGCAATCCTTGCCATGGAAAGGCCTGCTACCTTTGATACTATCGGCACTGTCCTGGATGCCCTTGGATTCGCCTCCAGGACATATACCTTATCCTTTGCAATAGCATACTGTATATTCATAAGGCCTACTACCTTTAATTTCTGCGCGATCTTCTGTGTGTATTCGGATATGGTATCTATGTGTTTTTTAGGTATTGTCTTGGGAGGGATGACACAGGCCGAGTCTCCGGAATGTATGCCCGCCTCTTCTATATGCTCCATGATCGATGGGATATACACATCTTCTCCGTCAGAAATCGCATCTGCCTCTACCTCTATCGCATCCTCCAAAAATTTATCTATTAGAATAGGCCTGTCAGGCGATACATCAACCGCTGCCTTTACATAATCCCTGAGCATGTCTTCGTCATAAACGATCTCCATCCCCCTTCCACCCAAGACATACGAAGGCCTTACGATAAGCGGGTATCCGATCCTCTCCGCGATCTTCAGGGCCTCATCAAGCGTACTCGCCATGCCGCTCTCTGGCTGGGGGATATCCATCTTCTTCATTACATCAGCAAATCTCTCCCTGTCCTCAGCAAGGTCTATACTCTCAACAGAGGTCCCGAGTATCTTTACGCCTGCGTCCTCTAACTCTTTTGCAATATTAAGAGGCGTCTGTCCGCCGAACTGCACGATCGCTCCCTCTGGCTTTTCTTTATTGTAGATACTCAATACATCCTCGACGGTAAGCGGTTCAAAATAAAGCTTGTTTGAGGTATCATAATCAGTTGATACTGTCTCAGGATTGCAGTTGATCATTATGCTCTCATAGCCCAGGTCCCTTAAGGCAAACGCGGCATGACAGCAGCAATAGTCGAACTCTATGCCCTGCCCGATCCTGTTTGGCCCGCCGCCAAGTATCATGATCTTTCCGCCGTTTTGCTCGCCTCGCTTCGCAGGCGAAGCGGAGGGCGAGATCTCGCCCTCCGCCTTACCAAAATCTTTGATTTTGGTGAGCGATGAGGCGGATTTATTCGGCGAAACAGGAACCTTGTCCGTCCCGTTATACGTAGAATAATAATACGCTGCATTTTCCGCGCCGCTCACCGGCACTGCATCCCATGCCTCGACCTTGCCGAGCCTTGTGCGCCTTTCTCTGATCTCTTTTTCTGTTGTCCCTAAAATCTGGCCCAGATATTTATCTGAAAAACCCGATTCCTTTGCCTCTACAAGCATATCATCCGGAAGCTTCTTGCCTTTATATTTCAGGATCTTTTCTTCAAGCTCCACAAGCTCCTTCATCTGGGTTATAAAATACCTGTGTATATGCGTCTTGTCATAGAGTTCATCCACGCCTGCGCCTTTTCTGAGCGCCTCATACATAATAAACTGGCGCTCTGACGTCGGATACGCGAGAAGTTTTCTCAATCCATCCAGGGAGAGCTCATTGAAATTTTTGGCAAAACCAAGGCCGTATCTGCCCATCTCGAGACTCCTGATGGCCTTCTGAAACGCCTCTTTATAATTTTTGCCAATGCTCATTACCTCGCCAACAGCCCTCATCTGTGTTCCGAGCTGATCCTTTATGCCTTTGAACTTTTCAAATGCCCAGCGAGCGAATTTTATAACAACGTAATCCCCTGCCGGCGTGTATTTATCAAGTGTGCCATCCCTCCAGTATGGGATATCCCTTAAAAGATCCCCTCCTGCCAATCTCGATGAAACAAGCGCGATTGGAAACCCTGTTGCCTTGCTTGCCAGGGCAGAGGAACGCGACGTCCTGGGATTTATCTCAATAACAACTACCTTGTCCTCTCCTGGCTTACGCGCAAACTGTATATTGGTACCGCCAATAACCTCTATTGCATCCACTATTTTATAGGAATAGTCCTGGAGTTTTTTCTGCATCTCTTTCTCTACTGTAAGCATAGGAGCAGAGCAGAAAGAATCTCCTGTATGAACGCCCATTGGGTCGATATTTTCAATAAAACACACGGTGATCTTATTCGACTCTCTATCCCTTACCACCTCAAGCTCAAGCTCTTCCCAGCCCAAAACACTCTCTTCCACAAGGATCTGTCCGATAATGCTCACTGATATGCCTCTTGCGGCAATCACCTCAAGTTCCTCGTCATTAAATACCGCGCCTCCGCCTGTCCCGCCCATGGTATACGCAGGCCTGATAATAACAGGATAGCCCAGGTCATGCGCAATCTTTTTTGCCTCTTCAACAGAATACGCCAACTCACTCTTTGGCATAGGTATGCCCAGCTTATTCATGGTGTTTTTAAATGCCTGCCTGTCCTCGCCTCTTTCTATAGCATCTGCCTGCACGCCTATGATCCTGCAGCCGAATTTCTTGAGAACGCCTTTTTTCGCCAGTTCCGAAGACAGATTCAGCCCTGTCTGCCCGCCCAGATTTGGCAGGAGCGCATCAGGCCTTTCCTTTTCAATAATCGCGGATAATCTCTCAACATTCAATGGCTCTATATAGGTGGCGTCTGCCATGCCAGGGTCTGTCATAATAGTTGCGGGGTTCGAATTTACAAGCACTATTTTATAGCCTGCTGCGCGCAATGCCTTGCACGCCTGAGTCCCTGAATAGTCAAACTCGCACGCCTGGCCTATCACAATCGGACCAGAACCTATGATTAAAACCTTATTTATATCTTTGATTTTCGGCACAGTTTATCCTCCTATTTGCTGCGACATTATAACACAAGGAAGGCTATGAGTAAATGCCTAAAAAAACGACGAAAGGGGCGTCTTTTTCAAGAACGCCCCTTTGCGAACCGCATCTTCTGTACATACATTGTACTTTAGTTTAATATTGCTACACCAATCCCTGATCCAGCATTGCATCAGCTACTTTTACAAAGCCGCCGAGGTTTGCGCCCTTTACATAGTCAATATATTTTCCGTCTTTGCCGTATTTAACGCAAGCGTCGTGGATCTTTACCATTATATCATGCAGCCTGTTGTCTACCTCTTCTTTTGTCCACGATAGTCTCTGACTGTTCTGCGACATCTCTAAGCCGCTTGTTGCAACGCCTCCTGCATTTGATGCCTTTCCAGGCCCGTACAGGATCTTTGCCTGCTGAAACACCTTTATTGCCTCTGGGAGTGTCGGCATGTTTGCCCCTTCAGCCACCAGCATGCAGCCATTTTTAACCAGCTGCTTTGCGTCAGATTCATGTATCTCGTTCTGCGTGGCAGACGGAAACGCGCAATCGCATTTTACTTCCCATGGCCAACGGCCTTCGACATATTTACAACTATACTTTGCGGCATATTCTTTTATCCGGCCTCTTTTTACATTCTTTAGCTCCATCACAAACTCAAGTTTCTGCTCGCTTATTCCGTCAGGATCGTAGATATAACCGCTCGAGTCTGACAGCGTTACTGGCTTTGCGCCAAGCTGCAGGAGTTTCTCAACAGTGTACTGCGCGACATTTCCAGAGCCTGAAACCGTGCAGATCTTTCCTTTAAAAGACTCACCCTTTGTCTTTAACATCTCCTGCGCAAAATATACACAGCCATAACCTGTCGCCTCTGGTCTTATCAAGCTTCCTCCCCAGCTCAGGCCTTTTCCTGTTAAAACACCTGTGAATTCATTTCTGAGTCTTTTATACTGACCGAACATGAATCCTATTTCGCGACCACCTACTCCTATATCTCCTGCAGGTACGTCTGTATCCGGTCCGATATGGCGCTGGAGTTCTGTCATAAAGCTCTGGCAGAATCTCATTACTTCATTGTCTGATTTTCCCTTCGGGTCAAAATCAGAGCCGCCTTTTCCTCCACCCATTGGAAGGGTTGTTAAGCTGTTCTTGAAAACCTGCTCGAATGCCAGAAATTTTAAAATCCCGAGATATACACTCGGATGAAACCTCAAGCCGCCTTTATAAGGCCCGAGCGCGCTATTCATCTCTATGCGGAAGCCTCTATTTACCTGGACCTCGCCCTTATCATTCTGCCACGGCACGCGGAACATCAGCACCCTTTCCGGCTCCACTATCCTTTCGAGTATCTTGGCGTCCTGATATTTAGGGTTCTTTTCCACAAACGGCATTACTGACTCCACCACTTCCTGCACTGCCTGGTGAAATTCCTTCTCTCCAGGGTTTTTATTTATAACTTTCTCCATGAAGTCTTTGATGTTTTTCTGCATGATCTCTTCTCCTTTGTAATCTTGCACAATTTTTGCGCAATCTAAACCAAATAAAAAAAGCGTTCCTGTCTTCCTACCTAGAACGCCTTTGTCCTAACATATCTTGTACCCTTTTCATTATTAATATACCACGAAAAGCACCTGCTGTCAAGCAAACTTAAGTCTTTATATCCTGACCTACTACTATTATTCTATGGATTTTATTACTAAGGAATAGTCCAGCGTACCGGGGTTTTCTATCTTCAGCGGTATGCGCTTCTCGTCGGCTGAAAGCCAGAGTTCGAACCTGGGCGGGTCGCTGGTAAAGACATACGCGCTATATTCGCCTAGAGGCGTCTTGAGCGTGTCTATACCCTTAAACATCACCTCAAATTCAGTGGTGGGCAGGTTGATCCTGACCTTCTCGTTTTTATCAAACACCTCTTTTAAGCGATAGTAGTAGGCCAGGAGTATGGCATTGTGGATAGGCGAATCCTTTTCTATGGAAAATGACTTGGAGCGCAATTTGCTATTTGAGGAGATATCTACCCTGAAATTCTCCTGGTCATACTTTTCAATCCTGGCATCGCTAAAGCCGATTTTTTTCTTGATCCTTCTATGCACCTCTATAGGTAAGAATGTCTCCTTATCAGCGTATATCTCTTCAGTATCTTTAAGCGACGGGATCTTGGTGAAAAATGTAATATGATAGACCTTTTGGCCATCCAGGTCTTTTTCTCCGTTAAAGGTGAGGGTAGACCTGCCTACCCTTATTTCATTGTATCTCACCTCATAGGTAAATCTCTCGCCATTTTTAAAAGGCATGGATGAGGATTCCTTGACTATGTTTCTAACAACATCCATGCTCTGCCCTTCTGGCACCATATTCACCATGGCATACACCAGTAGAGACAAAAATATTATTATAAGAACAATGCCTGTTTTACGCATACTAAATGAGTCCCCCTGCTTTCATGCTGAAAGCAAGAAGGGGGGACGAATTTGCCCCCACTGTTTCGTTTTGTTTCACTTTGTCCCTTAAGGGCAAAACGAAACAAAACGGTGGGGGTAACTCGCAGACGGGCTCGCCCTACAGTTTACGTCACTCCGCTCCGTAAACTGTCTGCTCGTTATAAGATGGGGAGGTATTTGTCGATCTCGTATTTAGAGACCTGGGCCTTGTATTCGTCCCACTCCATGTATTTATTGCGGATAAAATACTCGAACACCGTATCGCCCAGGGCCTCTTTTACGAGCTTGCTCTTTTCTGTAAGCTTGATCGCCTCGTAAAGGTCTTCCGGCAAAGACTCTATGCCTATCCTCTTCCTTTCTTCTTCTGTCATCTTGTAGATATTGTCTTCTGCTGCTTTGGGAAGGCGGTATTTTTTCTTCATGCCTTCAAGTCCGGCTGCAAGCATTACTGAAAATGCCAGGTACGGATTTGCCGCAGGGTCAGGCGAGCGAAACTCTACCCTGGTTGAGTTTTCTTTGCCAGGCTTGTACATGGGCACCCTTACGAGCGCGGAGCGGTTCATCTGCGCCCAGCAGATATAGACAGGCGCTTCATAACCAGGTATAAGGCGTTTGTAAGAATTGACCCACTGGTTTGTCACTGCTGTTATCTCATTGACATGTTTCAATATGCCCGCTATAAAATACTTGGCTGTATCTGAGAGGTGCGCCCTATCGGTCTTACTGAAAAAGGCGTTTTTTGAACCCTTGAACAGCGACTGGTGCACGTGCATACCGCTTCCGTTGATGCCATAAATGGGCTTTGGCATAAAGGTGGCGTATTTACCGTGCTGCCTGGCAACCTCTTTTACCACCATGCGGTATGTCATGACATTGTCAGCCATAGTAAGGGCATCGCAATACCTCAGGTCTATCTCGTGCTGCGACGTGGCAACCTCATGGTGAGAATATTCCACCTGTACGCCCATCTTCTCCAGCATGACAACTGTCTCGCGCCTCAGATCCTGAGCCACATCAAGGGGCGTCAGGTCAAAATACCCGCCCCTGTCTAATATTATGGTATTCTTGGGATTCTCAAAATAAAAATATTCGAGCTCAGGCCCTATATAATAGGTAAAGCCCATGTCCTTGATCTTTTTCAGATTCTTCTTTAATACATACCGTGGGTCACCTTCGAAAGGCCTGCCGTTGGGCTTTATGATGTCACAGAACATCCTTGCAGAAAGCCCGTCTTTTTCGCTCCTCCACGGGATCAGCTGGAACGTCGAAGGATCCGGCATGGCCACCATGTCGCTTTCTTCTATGCGGGCAAATCCTTCTATGGAAGAGCCGTCAAAACCCATGCCTTCTTCCATGGCCTTCTCAAGTTCGCGCCTGGTAATGGAGATCCCTTTCTGAAAGCCAAGGACATCAGCGAACCAGAGCTTGATAAATTTAATATTGTGCTTTTTGATCAGACTCAATACATCTTTCTTGGTCTTCGTTAACATATGTACTCCTCTTTTTTAGTTTTAAGCCTTAAGTTATAAGCCATAAGCTTTTTCTTACAGCTTAAAGCTTACAACTTATAGCTGCTTCTTATACTCGGCGGTAACTGTAGTCTTTATACCGCCTCGTACATTAAACTCACCTTTAATATATGCCCACCTGGGCTTGCACGATGAGGCAATATCATCAAGGATCCTGTTTACAACGTGCTCATGGAATATGCCGATATTTCTATAAAAAAGCATGTAGAGCTTAAGGGACTTTAGTTCAACGCACCACTTATCAGGCTTATACTGAATCGTGACATTGGCAAAATCAGGAAGCCCTGTCTTCGGACACACGCAGGTAAATTCCGGATTTTCCAGGGTTACGACATAATCCCTGTCCGCATATTGACTGCGCCATACATCTATCTTCGGCGTCTTTAACTTACGAATGTTTTTCTGCAACCCTTGGTACGAAGATTTGCTCATATGGTCTAGCGGATAGCGCATAGCGGATAGTTTTTTCTATACGCTACACGCTAAACGCTGTACGCTACCTTTTCATCTCGTGCATCATGATGATTGCCTCTGCGACTTCCTTCATGGGCCTGCGGCGGTCCATGCTGAACTTCTGGATCTTTCTAAAGGCGTCTTCCTCGGTAAGGCCCTCTCCCTTCATTAAAATACCCTTTGCCCTCTCTACTGCCTTACGCGTCTCCAGTTCTTCCTGTATGACTTTTGTCTTTACCATCAGCTCTGTATTCTCTATGGCAATGGCTGCCTGGTTTGCAACGCTCGTGAGCACATTGATCTCGGTCTTTGAAAATTTATGCGGCTTGGATGTGTAGCAATTTAAAGCGCCTATAACCCGGTTCTTAACTGCCAGAGGCACACACAATAAACTTACAAGGCCCTCCTTTTCGGCAATGTCTTTATATTTATACCCCGATTCCTTTAAAACATCAGGCACTGCAATCGGTTTGTTCTCGCTGACAACCTTCCACGCAATCCCCTCGCCTTTTTTCAATGGCTGCTTCTTTATGTATCCCTCACTTATGCTTTGCGTGGCCCTTATTGTGAGATTTTGCTTTTTGTCGTCGAGGAGCATCAATGTGCAGATCCTGGAATTCATAACCTCTGCCGTAACTGTTACGATCAGTTTTAAAATATCCTCTAAGTAGAGGTCGCTTGAGATGGCCTTTGAGATCTTTGAAAGCGCGGTTAGCGTGTCTGTAGTTTTATGTCTTATTTTCTTTGTCATATCTTCTAGCGTATAGCGCGTAGCGTTTAGCGTGTAGTTTTTAAAAAATCCTATACGCTGTCCGCTATACGCTAATTTCCTATGATGCTACGATCCCCACGCCTGATTCATTTGCCGATTTAATGGTCTGGTCCTTGTCTATAATAAGGGACTTCTTTGCTTCGATGGATATGCAGGATGCCTTTACCTCTTTCAATAGCTTTATAGTCTCAGGCCCTATAATAGGTATATCAAATCTCATATCCTGGTTTGGTTTACTTACCTTAACGACCACGATGCCTTCTTTCCCATACTTAGCGCCTCTTTTTATTGCCTCGTCAGTGCCTTCGATAGATTCTACCGCCAGACAAACCTTATCCTTTACCACAACAGTCTGTCCGATATCCAACCCTGCAATGGATTTTGCGATCTCTCTTCCAAATTCTATATCTGCCGCGACCCTTTTATCCAGGGTGTGTTTTGTCAAAATACCCTTCTCAGGAATAAAATCTTTCAAGAATGTGGTGGAATCCAAAAGCTTTATTCCTGCGCCCTCTAATCTCTTTGCCACTGCGCCGATAAGAGAATCTGTCTTTTTGTCCCTGACGCTATAGAGAAGATCCTGCATTTCAGAATCCAATTGAACATTTTCAAAAAGCCGTTTGTGCTTTACCTGGCCCGCCATCACAACAGACGTCAATTTTTCCTGCATTAATATCTGAAATAGCTTCCCCAGTTCACCCACGCCCAGCCAGTATATCTTATTGACATGCCTCTCCAGTTCCTTCTCTGTCTCTTCGTTTATGCCTATTGCGACTACCTCTGCGCCTTTTTTCCTGGCCTCTCGCGCAAATATTATGGGAAACCTGCCATTGCCTGCGATCAACGCTATTCTATTCTGCACCTCTGCATACGCCTCTCTTTGAATTCTTTATAAAATCCAATAGATAATCGACTTCTTCGCAACCCTCTACCCCTTCCTTGATCTTTTCAGCTGCGTTCTTAAAGGTAAGCCCTGAGTTAAACAGAAATTTGAATGCCTTTTTTAACGCCGATTGCGCCTCTTTTGTTACGCCTGCGCGCTGCAGACCTACTGCATTTAATGTATATACCCTTGCAGGATGTCCGTCACACGTAGAAAAAGGCGGTATGTCCTGCACGACCTTGGAGCAGCCGCCTATGATCGCCATCTTGCCCACACGCGTAAACTGGTGGATAGCTGTAAGGCCTCCTATCACTGCCTTGTCTTCCAGCGTTACATGGCCTGCCAGCGTCCCGTTATTCGCAATCACACATCCGTTCCCTACCTTACAATCGTGCGCCACATGAGAATATGCCATGAGGAGATTGTCCTCGCCTATATCCGTAGCGCTGCCTTCGCTCGTACCAGGATTGAGGGTCGCATATTCTCTGATAGTATTGTTACCCCCTATCTTCAAAAAACTTTTTACCCCTTTATACTTAAGGTCCTGCGGGATGCTCCCCAGGACAGCCCCTGTAAAAATACGGCAACCCTTGCCTATGCTTGTATAGCCCTCTATCACAACATGGGCGCCAACCTTTGTAGAGCCCCCTATCTCTACATCAGGCCCTATAATAGCATAAGGGCCGACTTCTATATCGTCGGCCAGCTTTGCCTTTTTATCAACAAGTGCTGTAGGATGAATTTTCATAATAAAACGGAGGCCGGAGTACAGAAGTCAGAGGCCAGAAGTCAGAGGTCAGATTTTTTTCTGTCTTCTGTTTTCTGTCATCTGTCTTCTGTTCTCTGACTTCTGTAATTTAGGCGTCGACTAGGGCAAACATCAGGTTTGCCTCACTCACAACTTGACCGTCCACAAGCGCCCTTGTGCGGACCTGACCTGTCTTTGATCTCAATTTTATTACGTCTACTTCCAGCCTCAGCTGATCGCCTGGAACCACGGTCTTTCTAAACCTTGCGCTGTCCAGGCTTACAAAATATGCGATCTTTCCGAGGTTCTCCTTCCTGTTCAGCATCAGGACGCCTGCCACCTGGGCCAGCGCCTCTACGATCAACACCCCTGGCATAACAGGCCTTCCGGGAAAATGGCCTCTGAAGAAATACTCGTCTGTTGTAACATTCTTTATGCCGACCGCGCGCTTACCCTGCTCCAATTCTATGATCTTGTCAACGAACAAGAATGGATAGCGATGCGGAAGGATCTTCTGTATATCGCTCGAATCCAGCACATTGCTCCCTGTCTCAACATGCACTGCCTTTATGCCTCCGGCCTGAAGCCTTTGTTTCTGTATGTTTATCTTATCAATAAGACGTATGTTCAATGGGTGGCCGCTGCGCACCGCGATTATGTGCCCCTTTATGCCATAACCCAGAAGATACAGATCCCCCAATAGATCCAATATCTTATGCCTTGCAAACTCGTCGTCGAACCTCAGGTCATTGTCTATAACGCCATTCTGCCCGACCACGATTGTATTCTCGTAATTCGCGCCCTTGCCAAGACCCTTTTTCCTTAGATCATCAACTTCCATCTCGAGACAGAAGGTCCTTGAAGAGGCGATCTCTTTTTCAAATGTATTCTCGTCAATATCAAAGGATGCGTACTGGGCCTTGAGTAGGGGGTGATCGTAATTTAATGTATAAGATACCCTGAACTCATTGTCAGGCAATACCATGATCATGGCGCCGTCCTGCTCTACCCAAACAGGAGAACGCACCTGATATATCTTTTTTGAGGCAACCTGGTTCTCTATGCCCGCCTTTTTCAGGATGTCTATAAAACCCATTGCGCTTCCGTCAAGGCCTGGAAGCTCTGAGCTGTCTACCTCTACAATAATATTATCAATGCCCAGGGCCCACAGCGCTGCCATGAGATGTTCTATGGTGTGGACCTCCACCGAACCATTGCCTACAGATGTGCGCCTCGGACTCTTATCCTGGTCCAATACATGGAACATACTCGCCTTTACCATGGGCGAATCCTTCACATCCACCCTTATAAAATTCACGCCTGTGTTCGTAGGTGCTGGTTTGAATTTCATCCTTACCTCGGCCCCTGTATGAAGGCCTGTACCGCTGAGTTCGATCGGTTTCTTTATTGTTTTCTGCTGCATGTCTTCCTTCCTGTATTTATTTTTTGTTGGAGTTTAATCTTTCGATCTCTTCTTCCAATGCGCGCACCTTCTTATATAACTCAGGGAGGTTCTGGACGCATGCGTTGATCCTTTTCGCAATCGCGTGGGGTTTTGCCGGGAAGCCGGAAACGCAGGAATTTGGCGGGACAGACTTGGTTACGCCGGCCTTTCCAGCAACCACTGTGTTGTCGCCTACAGAGACATGGCCTATTACACCTGACTGACCTGCCAGCGTAACATTGTTTCCGATAGTCGTGGAACCAGATATCCCGCTCTGGGCAACTATTATAGAATGTTCCCCGATTATCACATTATGAGCGATCTGCACAAGGTTATCTATCTTTGTCCCCTTCTTTATAATGGTCTTGTCAAAACGCGCTCTATCAATCGTAACATTGGCGCCTATCTCCACATCATCTTCTATCACTACATGACCTATCTGCGGGATCCTCTGGTGCACGCCCTTTACTGTAGAAAAACCAAAGCCATCGCTTCCTATGACAGTGCCGCCATGTATGGTCACCCTGTCGCCTATCACTATGCGTTCCCTTATTATGACATAGGGGTAGATAACGCAGTTTTTTCCTATCTTTGTATGGTGCCCCACATACGCCCCGGTATATAAAATCGTATTTTCCTTTATCTCGACATTGTCTTCTATGACAACGTATGGCTGTATGGCCACACCCCTTCCGAGTTTTACCTTTTCCCCTATTACAGCAGTAGGGTGGATGCCCCTGGGACGCTTGACTTCATTTGGCGCAAGGAATGACACCATCTTTGCAAATGCTATAGATGGATTCTCTGTGCGTACAATGGGTTTTGGGGCATTCTTTACGTCCCTGGATGTAATTATAGCGGAGGCCTTTGTATGATTCATAAGGGAAAGATACCTGGAGTTTGCCACAAATGTAAGGTCGCCTTCCTTGGCCTCTTTTATCCCGCATATACCCGTGACTACAGTATTCGCGTCCCCCACGATCTCTCCATCCACCAGGCGAGCTATCTCTTTTAATGTCCTCTTCATTTTTACCAGTCCCTTATTTTTTATAACTATCGTTCAAGAGCTTGATTATCTCGTCTGTTATATCCATTTTGTCCTGACCGTATAAAAGCACCCTGTCATTCAGTATGATCGAATACCCTTCGCTCTTTCCGTATTCCTGTATTACGGTATTCATCTCCTGCAGGATGTCCCTGACCATGTCGTCTCTCTCCTTAGTAAGCTCGGCCTTTGCGTCCTGGTCAAATTCCTGAAGGGTGTGTATCTTTGATTCTATATCCGCCTCTTTTTTCTTCCTGGCGTTCTCGTTCATGAGTTCGACCTCATCCCTCATCTTCCTTATATCCTTTACAAGTGTTTCTCTCTGCTCCTGCTTTACATCCCCCTTTTTTTCCAGCGCCTTATCAAAATCCTTTGTCTTCTGGTATTCATCAAATGCCCTTGACAGGTCTACATGGCCGATCCTTTCGACTGACTGGGCAAGGCTCAGCCCTGCGAACAAAAATATTCCGATTAAACTAAGAACAAAAATCTTTTTCATCGAATCCTCCGCATTTCTAAAATCCCCTGCTCATGCTAAAATGAAACCTTGGCTTGTCCTCCTGCCAGGTTTCCGAATTCAAAGGAAAGCCAAGGTCCAGTTTTACAGGGCCTATGGGCGTGTTCAATCTAATCCCTGCGCCGGCACCTGCCTTTATCCCTTTGGTGGCATCGCCGTTCTTTGGTTTTGAATCAGGCCTGCACCAGACATTTCCTCCGTCGATAAATAACGCGCCCTTTATATTTTTTACTATAGGGAACGTGAGTTCTGCATTGGCCACTACCATTGTGCCGCCGCCTATCGGATCTCCTGAGGCATCCCTTGGACCAACGTCACGCTCTTTATATCCGCGTATTGTATACGTGCCGCCAGCAAAGAATCTATGATATATAGGGACCTTTGATGAATCGCCATATGAAGAGACGACGCCGTTTCTGAGCTTTAGCTCCAGGACGAACGGCCCTATTTCAGAATAATGGCTGTTAGAATTAAAAAACTTCGCAAAATCTCTATCCCCGCCCACGGGTCCGCCTGCCACCTCTATGGATCCGCTCACCACGATACCCCTTTTAGGAGTAAATACATTGTCCCTTGTGTCTCTTGTAAGCTGGAAGAAAACGCTTGATACGGTCTTTTTGCCTAACTCATCTGTCAATTCCTGAGACGCGCTGGCAGACAGATCCGATATATCAACCGTCTCCAGCCTGTATGTAAAATCTCCTCTTACAAATTCAGTAAATTCTTTTCCCAATCTAAGGGCTCCTCCCTGTCTCTCTTCGTCGTACGCATATCCTGTGGCTCCGCTGCGATTGCGCTCACTGGCATACAGGTCGATTCCGAAAGAAAGGGGCCAATCCAATATCCACGGTTCGGTCCAGCTCAAAAGATAATTCTTGCGCACACTGCCGAACTCTGCCCTCAATTTAAGGTCCTGGCCGTCTCCTGTGAATGTAGGAAAATTCAAGAGGTCGAAATTACGCTGCTCTATTTCCACAAAACCTATCAGTCGGTCAATGGAAGAAAAACCTCCGCCAAAACTGAGCTCCCCTGTCTTAGACTCTTTTACCTCTACTAACATATCTTTGCGGTCTGCGACATCAGTGTCTTCTATGTCAAAAGTTGCATCTTCGAAAAATCCAAGATTATAAATCCGCTCCTTGCTCCTTTTTAATTTACTGCCGTCGTATTGCTCGCCAGGGTCTATCCTCAATTCCCTTCTGATAACAATGTCCTTTGTCTTGGCGTTGCCCTTTATATTGATCTTATTTACGTAGCAGACCTGGCCTTCTACGATATTATAGGTAGCGTCCACCCTGTCTGTCTGAAGATTCAAAAGCGTGTCAGGTTTTACCTTGGCCATGATATAACCTTTATCAAAATAATATTCCTGGATGCTGCTCACCTCTGTGTACAGGACAGTCTCCGTAAAGGTGTCCCCCGGCTTCATCTTCAAAAGTGATTTCAATTCCTCTGTGCTAAATATGGAGTTTCCGACTATCTTTACGTCGCCTGCTATATATTTCCTTCCTTCCTCAGCGCGCACTACCAATTCTATCCACTTCTTCCCGCCCTTCTCCTGGGATGCCATTTCGTAACTGGCCTCTGCATCGAGAAAACCCTCGCTCTTATAAAAATGCTTCAGGCGTTCCATGTCGTCGTCAGCTACATCCTTTTTATATACACCTGACCTGAAAAAACCGGAGGTCCTGCTCTTCATTATCTTGATAAGACGTCCGTCTGAAAAGGCAGTGTTGCCGATTATCTTTATCCTCCTCACGACCGCCCTCGGGCCTTCCTTTATGATAAAGACCGCGGTCGCATCGTTCGTCTTTTCGTCTATATCTATCCTGTATGAAGCCTCTACCCATGGATAACCGGCCCTTTTATACAGGTCTTCTATCGCCTCCGCGTCCTTTTTAAGTTTACGCTCGTCCGCAAATTCATTTAATTTCGACTTAACGTGCGGGGTCAGCTTTTTTTCCTTATAAATCCTGCTGCCTATAAATTTGATCGCTGTCAAAGGCGGTTTCTCAGTGACTACGAATACTACGCCTACGCCGTCCTGGACCTCTTCAAGCGAAACAGTCACGTCTCTGAAAAAACCCATGAGGTAGAGCCGCTTGACATCCTCATTGACCACCTTTTCTAAAAATACGTCTCCCCTCTTTGTCTTTAATTTGGATAATATCTTGGCCGAGGAAACGGTCTTGTTGTTCCTTACGTCCACATATTTGATGATCTTCTTGGAATCGCTTTCTTGAGCCAGGGAAACGGGAGAGAGGGATGTGCCTGTGAAAAATAATATCGCAGCCAATGCAAGGAAAACCCTTTTTGCATTCATTTTGTCCATTATTAGTATGAATATATCATATATATAAATGTCTGTCAATGTCAAGCCCCCCTCTGTCCGACTAAATAGTTATTCCACTACCTCTTCGCCTACCATTGTGAGGTTCTCAAACCTGACGTATTCTTTTATGAATGTCAGCTTAATTGTACCTACAGGCCCGTTGCGCTGTTTGGCTATGATGAGTTCTGCTATCCCCCTGTTCTCCTCTGTGGGATTATAATATTCTTCTCTCAATAAGAGTCCTACCAGATCGGCATCCTGTTCTATTGCCCCGGATTCTCTTAAATCCGAAAGTTGGGGTCTCCGATCCTGCCTGGACTCCACTGCCCTTGAAAGCTGACTCACGGCTATCAATGGTACGCTCAATTCTCTTGCAAGGGCCTTTAGCGAACGGGATATCTCTGATATCTCCTGCTGCCTGTTCTCGCTCCCTGGCAGACCCTGCATCAACTGAAGATAATCCACTATTATAAGCTGGATATCGTACTGGGACTTCAACCTTCTCGCCTTTGCCCTTAGTTCCAGAACAGAAAGGCTGGCTGTATCGTCTATGAAAATCGGCGCCTCTGAAAGTTTGCCTGCTGCATTTGTAAGGCGCGGCCAGTCGGTCTGGGACAGGAAGCCGGTCCTGACATTGTGGGCGTTTACGCGCGCATGGGAGCACAGCATCCTCTGTACCAATTGCTCTTTGGACATCTCGAGTGAGAATATAACGAGCGGTTTTTTTCCGGCTATACCCACATGCTCTGCCATAGACGCCATCAGGGCGCTCTTGCCCATGGACGGACGCCCTGCAATGACTACCAGGTCTGCAGGGTGCAGCCCTGCTGTCAGACTATCGAAATCGGTAAACCCGGTCGCTATACCAGTAACGTGCGCCTTTTTCTGATATAAGATGTCTATGGTCTCTATACTGTCTTTTATCAACTCTTTTATGAGCGCGAAATTCGTATCTGTCTTCCTGGAGGATATCTCGAATATCGTACGTTCTGCCTTATCAAGGATCTTTTCAACGTCCCCCTGCGCATCATAGCTCTCGGAGATTATATTCGTAGAGGCAGAGATAAGATTGCGCAGGATGCTCTTCTCCTTTACGATACCTGCATAATGTTTTACGTTTGCGGCTGTTGGCACTACTGTAGTAAGGCCTGTAACATACGTGGGGCCGCCTATCCTTTCCAGGTCCTCCGCCTTTTTCAATTCTTCTATCAGGGTAACTATATCGATCGTCTTGTTGTTGCCGTACATCTTTAGAATACACTCAAAGACCTTCCGGTTTGCGTCGCCATAAAAACAGTTTGCGTCCAGAAGTTCTATGGCGTCTGCGATGGCATGTTCTTCTATAAGCATCGACCCCAACACAGCCATCTCTGCTTCCAGATTCTGCGGCGGCATCTTCTCCAGATACATATCAACCTTATCCATGATTACCTCTTTATTTCTTTACGACCCATACCTTTGCTTCGCCGCTGACCTCAGGGTGAAGCTTTACGCTGACATGATACACGCCCAGTTTACTTATTGGCTCTTTTATGACGATCTTCCGTTTATCTATCGAAAACCCTTCCTCTTCAAATGCGCGCGCGATATCCTGCGTGGTCACACTGCCAAAAAGCTTATCGTCGTCTCCTGCCTCGACAGGGATGGTGCAGGAAATAAGAGAAAGTTTTTCTTTAAGCTCTTCCGCAAGCCTTTTTTCTTTTGCAAGGGCCGCTATCTTCTTTTTCTTTATATCTTCAATGATCTTTAAGTTTGAACTCGTTGCCGGCTTTGCCAGATTCTTCGGAAACAGAAAATTCCTCGCATAGCCTTCTTTTACCTGAACAGTATCGCCTATTGAACCCAGCTTATTTACGTCCTCTATTAAAATAACCTTCATTATCAATTCCTCCGTCTTTCAGCCCTGAATTATTCTCCCGCAAACGGCAACAGCGCGATATACCTCGCCCTCTTTACGGCAATGGCTACGCTCCTCTGGTGCTTGGCGCAGTTTCCGGTTACGCGGCCTGGCAGGATCTTGCCTTTTTCAGTTACAAATCTCTTTAGTTTTACAATATCCTTGTGATCTATCTTTTCTACTTTGTCCGCGCAAAACCTGCAGCTTTTTTTGATGAAAAATTTATCTCTGGGCTTTCTCTTTTTCATCCCTGCGCGGGTCTTTTTCTGAAATTTGCTAGCTCTTCTCGGTTCCGGCATTTAACCTCCCTTAAATTAGCCCTCGCCTTCGGCTCGGGTAATTTCACAGATAATAACAGATTTCGTGTACAA
>JABMRA010000089.1 GCA_013202925.1 Candidatus Omnitrophota bacterium
AAATCCTTGGACCTGGTCCTGTTGCGTTCGATCCAGTTTATAGTCACCGTGATCTTTCTTATATCGTCTGTGGAATCCGCCCCGTCCAACGCAACCTCGTCTATAAATATCCCCCAGTCAAAATCCCCTTCTGTCCCTGAAATGGCTATCTTGGGAGGAAGTTCTGTTATTGCCTCAAACCCTGCCATCTTTACTTCTTCGATCTTATTCTGCGCTAAAAATGCCGCCTTCGTGACCATGCCTGCACGATACGAGGCCCTGAGCCCTACAGGGAATATCCTCAATACCCCTACCAGGCCGATTGCCAGCACTCCGATGGCAATAATAAGTTCTAAAAGTGAAAAACCTCTATTGTATCCTTTTATCATGTTTTTCCGCGTAGGTTCCGCGGGTTTTTATAAATTCCGCGTAGTTCTGCGATTTTCACCCTATAAGATTTGCGAGTGAAAAGAGCGGCATGAACATGGAGACAACAATAAATCCTACGACAAGCCCCATCAGCACTATAAGTATGGGCTCCAATAAAGACGTGAGCCCGCCTATTGCAACATCTACTTCCTCTTCAAAATTATCAGCGATCTGGATAAGCATCTTGTCCAGCTGCCCCGTCTCTTCTCCTATATTTATCATCTTTACGACAAGCGGCGGGAAGGCCTTGCTGGCCTCCATCGGCCCTGACACACCCTCTCCTTCCTTGATGCTGTCCCGTACCTGCAGCACCGCGCGGCCAATAAACTCGTTGCCAATAATATCCTTGACCGTCTCCAGCGCATTCAATATCGGCACGCCGCTCGAAAGCAGCGTCCCCAGCGTCCTTGAAAACCTGGCGACCGAGATCTGATGTATAAGATGGCCTACTACTGGTATGTGTAACTTGATCTTGTCTACGAAAATTTTTCTGTCAGGGTTTCTTATCAGCAGCTTATATAACAGCACCAGCAGGATCGGAATGATAGGAAGAAGATACCACGCCTTTCTGATCACATCGCTAGTGACAATAAGGATCTTCGTGGGAAGCGGCAGGGCGCCGCCAAGTTCTGAAAACATACTCGTAAAGGTAGGAATGACGAACATCATCAACATGATAAGTATCAGAACAGCCACCATAAGCACGAATGCAGGATACATAAGGGCAGACTTTACCCTGTCCCTGAGTTTCTGGCTCTTGTCCAGAAACTCGGAAAGCCGTTTAAGGATGCCCTGAAGCATGCCTCCCAGCTCTCCTGCCTTTATCATGTTGATATAAAACTCCGGGAATACCTTGGGAAAACGGGAAAGGGCCTCTGAAAAATTTGTGCCGCTTTCTACTTCCCCTGCTATGCCTTTTATAATATCCTTTAATGCCCCTGGCTCTAATTGATCGTGCAGGGTTCTAAGGGCCTTTACAAGCGGCAGGCCTGCCGCAATAAGCGTGGAAAGCTGCCTAGTAAATACTACGAGGGATTTTGTGCTGACTCTTTTTTTGAAGTTTAGAACTGAGAGGTATTTTGGAAAGTCCATTATGTATGAAACTGAAAACTTAGCGCTTTATGACGAGATCGTCTATCTCTATATAAAATCCTTGTTTTACGTCTTTTATGTCACAGGCAGAAATGCCTTTTCGCGCCTGTATAGCTTCTAAGGAGCCGATGAATAAATCGCCTCTGTAAACATCAAACCTTGTCCCTATATCTATGCCGTCCTGTTCTCCCAGGTCTATAACCACGAAATCATGCTCTCTGTTAACGGTAACAATCCTGCCCTCCAAAGATGACCTTTTCTGCGTCCATTCAATGGCTGAGCTCGTGCCTGTACTGGCCCCGTAATCATCCCTCTGTAAAACAATGGGCGGCAATTCTACCTCGGCTGGGGCATGATAGGCCTCTGCCCTGAATTCCCTGGCATCCCTTGTCCTGTCAAGGGCAACCTTCATCTTATTTATCTCCCGGCCTTTATCCTCTGTATCTTTTTCCAAATCAGCCAGCCTGGTCTTCAAAATCCGGTTTTCTATCTTTATGTTTTCTGCCTCGCGCCTGTCTTCTTTGTTTCTATCCTTCTCTTTCAATAAATCCTTGCTCAATATCTCCGCGACCGTGGTAGAATCGCTGATCTTCTGCGCCAAGAGATCCTTTTCCTGTTCAGACTGCGAAAGTTTAATATCTAAATCCATGATGTCGTTCTTCAATCTCTCTATCTCAGCATCTTTCGGCGCCCTCTCGTCCTTTAATCTCTTCAGCTCCACCTCCAGCACAACCTTTTCCCTTAAGAGTCCGGCCATAAAGTTATCAGACTCCATGTCCTTGACCTTTTTCTCAAGGAAAAACTTGCCTTTCTTGACCCTGGCAACCTCTTCTTTTAGATCATCCTTTTCGCTCAAAAGTTTCTCATGCTGGAATTCCAATTTTATATTCCTTGATTCCAGGACACTCAGCTCCTTCTCTACTGCCTCCAGCTTCGACTTTAATTCCATCCTATTTTTGTTCGAAGAGGCAATCTCTCTATTCAGCCTTTCCATGCTGGTCTTAAAGAGGGTCTCCAGGCTCACGTATTCATCGTAGAGATTCTCCTTTGCCATAAAAAACCAGCCGGTGCTAAAGCTGCTCAACACCACCAGTCCTACTAATATCCACAATATAGAACGGAGGGTTTTATCCATGCTGCTGCCTCCTCGTATAATCGCTCAGAGATCAGAATGTTTTCTGACTTCTGCCATCTGTTTTCTGTCTTCTGGATCTTATTATACCACAAATTCTTCTCTGGACAAAGATTATTAATTGCTTTGGGCTCAAAATTACACCTTTCAAATCCTCGAAGATCAAATATATGCTGGGGACCAGAAATAATGTCAATATAGTCGAAGACGTCATCCCGCCTATCACAGTAATTGCAAGAGGGGACCACAGCGCTGCTGATTCGCTCCTGTCAAAGGCCATGGGCATAAGGCCGAGTATGGTCGTGGTTGTTGTCATGGCGATAGGCCTGAGGCGGTCCTCGCCTGCTGCAATCAGCGACTTTAATGTATTGCCGTTTTTCTGTCCGCCTTTCAACTTCTGCCTTCTCAAAAAATTTATCCTATCCACCAGGACGATCGCATTATTGACGACAATCCCGGCAAGCATGATTGCGCCTATTATCACTCCGCGGCTTATGGATTTATTGGTGATCTTTAAGGCGATTATGACTCCTATAGCAGCCAAAGGAACCGATATCATTATGATAAATGGCTGTGTATAAGATTCGAATAAAGAAGCAAGCACCAGATAGACTAAAAATATGGTTATCCATAAGACCCCTGCAGGAAACGCCCACAACTCTTTTTCATTCTCCATGTTCCTTTCATAATCACCGCCGATCCTGTAATAATAATCCTTTGGAAACTCCATATCAGAAAGATTTCCCTTGATGGCCTTTACCGCGCTTATAAGAGAATGCTTCGTAATAAGCGCTGTTATATGCACGACCCGCATCTTGTTCTTTCTCACTATCTCGCTGGCGCCTATCTGGGCGGTAAAATCCGCGACCTGTTCCAGCAAGAGCGGATCTCCGTCCTCTGAAAAAAGCGTCAATTTCCTTAGATCGTCCAGGCGCTTCCGGTCCTCTTTTCTCAAGCGAGACACTGTCTCTATCTCCCTGGATTCTGTGTGATACAATGTCGCCCTCAATCCCCTGACTTCAGAATGGAGCGTCTCCGCGATATCTTTGACAGTCAGGCCATACATACCAGATCGTTCCTTATCTATAACCACTCCCCACTCTGGCCTGCCGCTGATCCTGGACATCCTTATGTCTTCAAAACCAGGTATGGTCCCGAGCCTCGTAGCGATCGAAACCGCCAGCTCTTTTAATATCTCATATTGATAACCGTAAAGATCCAGCACGATCTCTTTCAGGCCCTTTTCCTCTATCTCAGAAAAGTAGATAAAGCCGCCTTTGTATTTCCGTTCGACTGTCTGGGCCTGCGTGCGTATATCCTCTATAACGACCTTGGTCGATCGTCTCCTCTGGACGAGCGGCAAAAGTTTTACATATATCTTACTGGACCACGGCTCCACGCGCGAGGTAAAGGTCTTTATCTCCTGTATCCTGGAAAGGACGAGCTCTGTCTCTTTTACCATCTCATCTGTTACATCGAGCTTTGCGCCTGGCTCCAGCTCTACAAATATGGTAAACCTTCCCTCTTCTGTGCCTGCCATGAACTCCCTATCTATCTTCATGCCCAATATCAAGACAATGGCCAGGATTCCGAAGGCCGCCGAAACAAAGATATATCTGAAACGCAGCGCGACCCCAAGAAACCTCCTGTAATAATTCTTCACATCCAGGAATATATCTTTTTTGAACATGGGTTTGGGCCTCGGTCTTGCAGCGACCGGCATTCCCTTTATGCGGTCTGACATCATAGGTACAAGCGTCAATGCGACGAAGAGCGAGGATATAAGTGAATATGTTACAGTCAGGGCAAGCCCGCTCCAGAGCATCTGCGTTGCCTTATTCACAAATACAAAAGGCAGGAATACTATTATCGTGGTTATGGTGGAGGCAGCTATTGCCAATCCCATCTCAGAGGCGCCGCTTACAATTGCCTCAGTGTATCTCGCCTTCCAGTTCGCTGCAGACGAGGCAAGGCCTTTCTTTTTCTTGTCTATATTATCCAGGACCACGATGGAATTATCGACCAGCATGCCTATGCCAAGGGCCAGGCCGCTCAAGGTCATGACATTTATGGATATCTTGTGAAAATACATCATTATAAACGTGGCCATAATAGATATGGGGATCGTAACGCCTATGATCGAGGTGACCCTGGGGTCTCTTAAAAATAATAAAAGCACCAACACTGCGAGGATCGCCCCATAAAAAAGTGAGGTCCTTACAGCCTTTATGGCATCCCTTATTGCATCTGCCTGATTCAATGTCGCCTTTATAAATATATTAGGATCCAGTACCCTTTTTAAACGCCTGATCTCCTTCTGTATGTCCGAGACGACCTCCATCGTGTTCGCCGTAGATTCCTTTTGTATATAAATAGAGACGACCGGCTCTATATCTGTCCTGGCATAACTGGAGGGCTCCAGATAAGAATCCTTTACCTTTGCGATCTCTTTAAGTTTGATGATATTGCCCTCTGGCGTGGCAAGGATGCCTATATTTTCTATGTCCTCAAGGGATCTAAACTCCCCCATTATCCTTATAAGATATTTGTTTTTCTTGCGCTCGATATCGCCTGCCAGCAGATTCAGATTGTTGGCGCCGAGCGAATTGACGACCTGCTCCATGGGAACGCGGTATTGATAAAGCTTGTTTTTGTCTACCTCGACGAGGATCTTGCGTTCTCTTCCGCCATAAACATCCACGTTTGCAACGCCTTCCACGCGGAGTATGCGCTCTTTTATCTGCTCGTCAACGACCTTCCTCAGCATCTCGGGGGTATACCCTCTCCCCATAACCGCCAATAAAAGTATCGGCATGTCAGATTCTTTGTACTGCGCTATTATAGGTTTTTCGATCTCCCGCGGAAGTTTATCCCTTATCTTTGAAAATTTCTCCCTTACCTCAAGCGCGGAAAAATCCATATTCGTGCCTGGCTCAAATTCAAGCCACACCCTGGACTCCCCTGCCTTTGAAGTGGAATATATGTTTTCCAGGTAACTAACAGTGCTCACTGCCTCTTCAATAGGCCTTGTAACAAGCGCCTCTACCTCCTGAGGGGGCATTCCTCCCCTTACTGCCACGATTATACTTATATCCCCGTAGACTACATTGGGTTTCAATTCAACAGGCAGGCGCAGTAAAGACACGAATCCAACGAGCAGTATCCCGAGGAATAGCATAAAAATCGTAACCGGACGTTTAACTGAAAATCCCGAGAGATTCATAAATGTTCATTAAAAAGAATAAAAGTTTCAGAAGACAGAAAACAGATGACAGATTTTTCTGACCTCTGTCTTCTGACCTCTGACTTCTGTCCTCTGTCTTCTGACCTCTGACTTCTGTCCTCTGTCTTCTGACCTCTGTCATCTGTCCTCTGTTTTCAATTCATACCACCTGCCAGGGCCGAGCGGGCCATTGGCAACAACAAGGCCAAAGTCCAACAGTTCCTTTAAATCCCTGGCTGCGGTCGGAACAGATATCTTGAAAAGCTGCGAGTACTCCTTGCGCGTAATCCTTCCTGCCTTCATTAAATGTTGCAACAATTCCAGTTGACGATTGTTTAACTTTGGCGCAGGCGCTTTTGGTTTGAGTTCAGCTGGCCCGGGTCTTGGAAGCAATGGTTGTTCAGGTTTTGGTGGTGTCTGCTCAGGCTTAGACGCAGGCGGTTCAGGCCTCAATGGCTCAGGCCCTGCTGTTGGTAATTCTGGCAGGGGAATCGGCTTTGATTCTGGCTTTACAGGTCCTTTCCCGGCTGCAGTTGGCGGAACTTCTCTTTTGATTATAGAAGGTTTTATCTTTGGCCTTTGCGGCCTGGCATCCTCAACAGGAGGCAGTTCGACCACCTTTACTTCTTTGGGTTTAGGCGGTTCGGGCTTTGACCTGGGCCGCCTTTTTAAAATATCCCCTGCCTTGGGCACGGGGATGGCCCTTAAGACCAGTTTTCCCTCGATAAACTCAGCTACAATGGTATAGATACATGGTATGACAAAAAGTGTCAGGACAGTGGAGACAATAAGCCCGCCCATTACTGTTATTGCCATTGGACTTTGAAGCTGTGAACCCTCTGCAAGGCCCAGCGCCAGAGGAAATAGACCCAGGACCGTGGTCATGGTGGTCATGAATATCGGCCTGAGTCTGGTCTTTCCGGATTCAATAACCGCCTCGATCAATTCTGTGCCCATCGAGCGCAGCCTGTTTATAGAATCTATCAATATAATGCCGTTATTGACGACAATACCGCCGAGTATTATAAGCCCGAGCATGACAACAACGCTTATAGGTGTGCGCGTCAAAAATAACGCCCCAAAAACCCCCATGAGGGACAATGGCACTGTAAACATTATGATAAACGGCTGCCACAAGGATTCAAACTGCGCGGCCATTATCATGTATACCAAAAGTATAGAGAGTATCAGCGCGAACCTAAGAGAGTCGAATGATTCGCTCATCTGCTGGCTTTCTCCTGACAGGTCCATGGTAATATCCTTTTCCACATCTCTAAGATTACTTGTCTCTTTGATCAATTCTCTCTCTGTCCTTTTTATCAATCTATCTATATCCATTATTACCTTATCCAATGCCCTGTCCGCTATATTTGCTGTTACAAGAACCACCCTTTGCTGATCGAGTCTTTTTATCTCGCTCGGCCCCATGCCCTGTGTTATGTACGCCACCTCTGAAAGCGGCACCTGTATATCAAGCGGCGACTGGACAAGGACATTCCTTATCTGAGAAAGATGGCTGCGGTCCGCCTTCCTCAATCTTACCCTGATATCTATCTCGCGTCCCTCTTCCTTGAATTTAGTGGCTACCACGCCCTTTATGGCAGTATGGGCTGCCTGCGCGATTACACCTGCTGAAAGATTATAAAGCGCGGCCCTATCCTTTAAGATATTTACCTTTGTCTCAGGAGAGGGGCTGGTAAGACTCGTGCGAATGCCATAGATACCTCTTATATTAGAAAGCCCGTTTTCGACATTTGTCGAGACCTCTTCTATTTTTTTAAGGTCTTTTCCTTTTATCTCTATGACTATCGGCGCAGCGCCCTGCAGGGCTGTCTTAAATACACTATCCTGCAATATATACTCTATCTCTGCGCCTTCCAGGTCCAGCCTGTCCAGCTTATTTTTTAATCTTTCTATGACGTTGGATGTCATGGCCCTTTTCCTGCCCTTTTTCAGGGCCACTATAAGCTGGGCCTGGTGCGAACCCATTGTCTCAAGGCCCTGGGCATAGTCCTTTTTCTTGCTCGAACCAATACTTACAGCCGCCCCCTCGACGTCATCTGTCTTAAAAAGCTCGTCTTCTATCTTTTTTACGGCATTGTTCGTGATATCCAGTTTTGTGCCGCCGGGCATATTTACCTTCATGATAAATTCGTGCTGATCTACCTTGGGCATAAATTCCTTGTCTATAACCAGGATCAGGGTCATGCTTAAAATAAAAATTATAAAGATACCTGCCAAAAATACCCATCTATATTGCAATACCCTTGGTATCAGTCTTGAATACAGCGGCCCCAGTCCAAACGTGGATGTGTCCTTGGATATTGCCTGCGGCTTGCTTGCGGCCCTGCCCCCTACTGCGGCAAGGCGCGGGATCAAAGAAAGCGCTACTATCAAAGAGGCCATCAGAGAAAATGTAACAGTAAAGGCCAGCTCCTTGAATAACTGTCCTGCTACGCCTACGACAAAGATCATTGGCAAAAATACTGCCACGGTAGTGAGTGTTGAGGAAAATATAGCGCCTGACATCTCACTCGCCCCATCTTTCGAGGCCTCTTTTATATCCTTTTTCCTTAAATGGCTATATATGTTTTCAATGACGACTATTGCATTATCCACAAGCATACCTATGCCGAGCGCGAGCCCGCCGAGAGAAAGCATATTCAGGGTAATGCCGTTGAAATACATCAAACTGAATGCCACCATTATGGATATAGGCATTGAAAAGGCCACTATGAGCGAGGCCTTTATGTTTTTCAGGAATATAAGGAGTACCAAAAACGCGAGGAAGCCTCCCTGGATGGCCGCATCCATGACCCCGCGTATTGATTTCTTTATAAATATTGACTGGTCATAGACGATACGGACATCCATGCCACCGGGTAAATCCTCCTTTATCTCCGCCAGCTTTGCCCTGACCTCCTGGGCGACCCGCAACGTGTTGACCCCTGCCTGTTTCTGCACCGCTATTGATATATTCTCCTGGCCGTTATAACGCGATATGCTCGTGCGTTCCTGAAATGTGTCTTTTATATTCGCGATATCCTTTAAATAGATAAGGCGCGATGCCCTTTTTGCCTTCTCGGTTTCTCTCTGTTCCGCACCAGCCCTCTCCCCTGAGTCATCCTTTCCTACGATCGTTCTCCGGATCTCCTGTACTACCTTGAATTCTCCCATTGTCCTTATCAGGTATTCGTAAAAATGCTCTTCTATGGTGCCGGCTGGATAATTCAGGTTGGAGGACTTTAGGGCATCGACTACCTTTGTTATGGAAACACTGGAGGCGTTTAATCTGCCTGCGTCTACCGCGACCAGTATCTCCCTTTCAAGCCCACCGCTTATATTGCACGAGGCCACACCTTCGACCTTTTCAAACTCATCCTTTATAAACTTCCTTGAAAGCCGCAGGAGCTCTGAAGGACCCTTGTCGCCTGTGATGCTGAGTGTCATTACAGGCAGCTCAAAGGGATTGAATTTCATCACTATCGGGTCGGTGGAACCAAGGGGAAGTCTTTCTTTTATAAGGTCTATCTTTTCGCGGACACCAAGGGACGCAAAATCCATATTTGTGCCCCAGCCAAACTCAGCAGTGACGATGGAGACCCCTTCCTTTGATATAGAGCTTATGCGCTTGAGGTTTGATACAGTACCGACTGTCTCTTCTATGATTTTTGTAATAAGGGTCTCTACTTCTTCGGGGGCAGCGTTCTCATATGTGGTAACTACTGTGAGCTGCGGGTATGTAATGGAGGGAAAAAGTTCTCTGGGAAGCCGCGTCAGGGATATAAACCCCAGCATCAGCACCCCGATAAAGAACATGGAGGTGGTAACAGGTCGATTTACTGAAAATTCTGGAAGTCTCATTGTTCATCAGAAGACAGAAGTCAGAAACCAGATGTCAGAAGACAGAAATCAGACGTCAGAAAAGTTCTGCCAGTTGTTCATCAAGGTATATAGCATTGCATTAACTCCGTCATACTGTCTGTCTAGCTCTGTATGTTTTTCTTTAGACATATATCTACAATCCAATGAAAAATCTAACCATCCTCGAGTTTCTTCACTCGAACCTAAAGCATCGTTTAAATGTCTAATAAATACTTGTTTATATTTCCTCTTAGCATATCCTTCACGTATATTTATAGCGACCGATCTCGATGAACGTCTCATCTGATCTATTAATGAATATGTTTCTTCTTTAGGAAACTGCCTACTTATTTCAAATATATCCATTGCTAACTTATAAGCCATTTGATATACCTTCAGATCTTTTACACTTTTAATCACACAAGCTCTCTTCCTGTCTTCTGTCCTCTGTCTTCTGTCCTCTGTCTTCTGTCTTCTGTCTCTATCCCAGGAATGCCAAATATCTTGATAGGGGATATTTTAAACATCGTAATGCCACATATGACCAAAAATCACACTACACACAAAAGTATAAAACCTA
>JABMRA010000090.1 GCA_013202925.1 Candidatus Omnitrophota bacterium
CCCCACTGTTTCGTTTTGTTTCGCTTCGCTCAAAAAACGAAACAAAACGGTGGGGGTTAATTCGCACTTTCACAGAAGCGAAACATAGTAGATTGACTTACGAAAATCTTTGATTTTCGTAAGTCAAGTGCTCATTAAAGGAGGACAAATGGGTATTAGTTGGAAGACATTCGAGATGCCTAGAAAACTGGAGTGCGATGACAAGAGCTATTCGGCGTATTATGGGGAGTTTGCCGCAGAGCCGTTCGAGAGGGGATTTGGCGCTACAATAGGAAATTCTTTGAGGCGCATCCTTATATCTTCTATTGAAGGCGCTGCTGTCACTTCGGTAAGGATAGACGGCGTGCTGCACGAGTTTTCTACAATACCGGGCGTACTAGAAGACGTCCCGCAGATCATATTGAACATAAAACAGCTGGTGTTGAAGTCACATTCCAGGACGCCGAAGATAGTGCGTCTGAAGGCCTCGAAAAAAGGTGAGGTCACGGCAAAGGACATTGTAACCGATGACACGGTCGAGGTGATCAATCCCGACCTCCATATAGCCACCCTTACGAAAAACACCACCCTCAACATGGAATTGGAAATAGGCAAGGGCCGCGGATATGTACCGGCAGAGAGAAATAAAAAGGAAGGCCAGCCTATAGGCATGATACCCGTGGATTCTTTATTCTCTCCTGTGCGGCGCGTAAATTTTCATGTGGAGGATACGAGGGTCGGTCAGACCACGGATTACGACAAATTGATAGTGAATATATGGACCAACGGCGGTATCGACCCTAAGGGGGCGCTTTTGTATGCCTCGCATATTCTGCAGCAGCACCTCGAGGTCTTTTCGAAGCTCGGAGAGGTCGAGATCGAAGAGGACGGCGAGGAGGAGGCGGGAGAAGACAAGGAACTGCTCGATAAGCTGAATCTTTTGGTTTCAGAGCTGGAGCTTTCCGTGAGAAGCAATAATTGCCTGAGAGATGCGCGCATAAAGACCATCGGAGACATGGTCAGGAAGACAGAGCAAGACATGCTGCAGTACAGGAATTTCGGCAAGAAGTCGCTTACAGAGATAAAGGAGATATTAAAAGGCATGGGGCTTTCTTTTGGTATGGAGATACCGAAAGAAGCCAAAAAGAAGAAAGGCAAGTAAGTTTACACTTTCCGGCTCTTTCTCGTTACTGGTTTGTAAGGCTGATGAGCCATTAGGATTTAAAATTGTTTGTAGATCAGTAACGTGAGTTCGCCGGGAACTGACTAGTGCCTGGTGCAAGGGTCAGTTTTAACAACGTTAAAAAGGTAAACTTTAGAGTGAGAGATGAGACATCATAAGAATACGGTAAAATTTGGGAGGCAGAGGAGCCACTACAAGGCGACATTGCGCGGCATGGTGTCCGGCCTTATCATCAACAAGAGTATTTCCACGACAAAGGTGAGGGCAAAGGAGACGTCCAAGATCGCCGACAGGCTTGTTACCATGGGAAAGAAGAACACTGTTGCGGACCGGAGAAGGGCCTATGCGGTTTTGCGCGACAGGGACCTGGTCTCAATATTGTTCAATGAGATCGCCCCTTTGTTCAAGGAGAGGAACGGCGGTTACACCAGGGTAATGCTGACCAAAAAGAGGCGCGGCGACAACGCGCAGATGGCCATACTGGAATTTGTTGAAAAACCAAAGAAAGAAGTGCTGCCGCCGAAGAAAAAGGAAGAAAAGAAAAAGGTAAAGGCGGAGCCTCAGCAGCCAGAGCCCAAGCCAAAGGAAAAGGTAGAGAAGAAGATTGAAAGAAAAGTAGAGAAAAAGGAAAAGCCAGAGGTAGTAAGACCCAAAAAAGAGGAGATAATCAAAAAGGAAGAGCCCAGGAAAGAGATCCCGGCCCCAAAGGAACCTGAGAAGCCTGAGGAGCCAAAAAAGAAACCCGGGTTCTTCAAGAGATTATTCGGCAAGAAGAAAGACTAAAGAAGAGGAGGGAACCCAATAATGAGGATCTCCTCGCGCGTAAAAAATGTAACTGCCTCACTGACACTCGCTATTACGGCCAAGGCCAAGAAGATGAAGGCACAGGGCGTGGATGTGATAGGTTTTGGTTCTGGCGAGCCCGATTTTGACACACCTGCTTATATAAAAGACGCTGCAGTAAAAGCAATCCAGCAAGGTTTTACAAAATATACACCTGCCTCCGGCACAGACCAGCTAAAAAAAGTAATCTGCGAAAAATTCCAGAGGGACAATGGCCTCGAATACAGCCCTGCACAGATAGTCGTCTCGTGCGGCGCAAAGCACTCGCTCTACAATATCATCCAGGCCGCATGCGACAAGGGCGACGAGGTATTGATACCCGCGCCTTACTGGCTGAGTTATCCTGAGATGGTAAAGGTGGCGGGCGCCACGCCTGTTTTTATTGAAACAGATGAGAAGACCGGCTTCAAGGTGCCTGTTGACAGGCTAAAAAAGGCCATTACAAAAAAGACAAAGGCCCTGATATTGAACAGCCCCTCGAATCCAACTGGCTGCGTGTATGACGCAGACGAATTAAAGGAGATCGCCGCAGCGGCCGTAAAAGGCAACATCCTTGTGATCAGCGACGAGATCTATGAAAAGATCATATTTGATAAAAAGAAGCATGTCTCTATTGCCGGTCTCGGCAGGGATATCTTTAAAAATACAGTGGTGGTAAACGGGGTTTCAAAGAGTTCTGCCATGACAGGCTGGCGCATAGGATACCTGGCCTCCGTGAGCGAGGAGCTTGTCACCGCCGTGAAAAATCTGCAAAGCCATTCTACGTCCAACCCTGCGTCCATAAGCCAGGCAGCAGCTGTAGAGGCCATTAAAGGTAAAGCAGATGCGGCGGGAGAGATGGTAAGGGAGTTTGAGAGGCGGAGAAACTATATTGTTGAGCGGATAAATAATGTAAAGGGGCTTTCGTGCCTGAAGCCAGAAGGCGCGTTTTATGTCTTCTGCAGGATAGATAAAGAGGGCGCCTCCAGCATGGAGGTCACAGAGGGCCTGCTGGAAGAGGCCATGGTCGCCGTGGTCCCAGGCAAGGCATTTGGCTCAGACAGGCATATTCGGTTGAGTTTTGCTACGAGCATGGAGAATATCCAGAAAGGCATGGACCGCATAGAGAGGTGGTTCGCTAAAAAAGCCGTAAGCTATAAGCCTTAAGCTGTAAGAAAAGATTTTTTTAATCTTTATCTTATCTATATTTGGCTTATAACTTAAAGCTTACAGCTTAAAGTTTATTTATTATGGCAGGAAAGACGATTACGGAAAAGATTTTTAGCGCGCATTGCAACAAGGCAGTAAGGCCTGGCGATGTGGCGCTCTGTGATATAGATTTTTGTTTTGGTCAGGACGGCACGAGCTCGCTCATTATAGATGCGTTCAGGAAGCTGGGCACGAAGAAGCCCTTCAATAAAAACAGATTCTGCATGGTCATTGACCATAGTGCGCCCAGCCCCAGCATCGGCGTTTCAGAGGTGCATAAGAAGATGCGCTCTTTCGCAAAAGAGAACAATGTAAAGGTATTTGACGTGGGCTGCGGCGTGTGCCACCAGGTAATTCCTGAAGCCGGGCTTGTTGGCCCGGGCGATCTGGTCATAGGAGCGGATTCTCATACGTGCACGTATGGCGCCCTGGGTGCATTCTCCACAGGCATGGGCTCTACTGACCTGGCAGTGGCATTGGCCTCTGGTAAAAATTGGTTCAAGATACCAGAGACAGTGAAGATTGTTTTAAAGGGCCGGCCCGGGAAAGGCGTTTATTCAAAGGACGTCATACTCTATATTATAGGAGATCTGGGCGCGGATTACTGCACGTACAAGGCAGTTGAATTCTCAGGTGATTACATAAAACGGCTCAGCATGGACGGCCGCTTTACCATTACCAATATGGCTATTGAGATGGGCGCAAAGGCAGGCATGGTGGAGCCGGACGAAATTACTTTTAAGTATCTTCGTGGTGTAAAGTGTAAGGTGAAAGGTAAAAAGTTAAAGAGCGATAGTGATGCGCGCTATTCCGAGATTTTAGAGTACGATGTCAGCAAGATAACGCCGCAGGTTGCAAGGCCGCATACGGTTGACAATGTTTCACCTGTCAGTAAATTAAAGGGCACGGAGATCGACGAGGCGTTTGTCGGCACGTGCACGAATGGGCGGCTGGAGGACTTAAAGATAGCGGCATCTATTTTGAAAAATCGCTGCGTCCACAAATATGTAAAGATGATAGTGGCGCCAGCCTCAATGGCGATCTTTGAAGAAGCGGTCAATAACGGTATCATCTCAACATTTATCAAGGCCGGCGCAGCTGTTGTATCGCCTGGCTGCGGGCCGTGCGTGGGCACGCATAACGGCGTGCCTGCCAAAGGCGAAAACGTGATCTCAACGGCCAACAGAAATTTCAAGGGCAGGATGGGGAATCCTGACGCGTTTATATATCTTGCATCGCCTGCCACGGTCGCTGCATCAGCCATAGAGGGCAGGATCACTGATCCGAGGAAGTATTTCAAGTGAGGACATGATTTACGGAGAAAAGCGACGTAAATCATAAGTCCGAACTTACCCCCACCGTTTTGTTTCGTTTTTTGAGCGAAGCGAAACAAAACGAAACAGTGGGGACAACTTCGGCCAAATCACTTA
>JABMRA010000002.1 GCA_013202925.1 Candidatus Omnitrophota bacterium
AAAAAGTTTATATTGGGTTATTGGAAAAAGACCCTGAATTTTTAGAGGCAGGCAATAACCTCGCTGCCATTTATATAAATACCGATAGATGTGAAGAGGGCGTAAGGTTGATACAAAGATTTTTAAAGCAACGCCCCGGCTCGGCTGAACTTTACGCCAATCTGGGGACAGCGTATCTGTATCTGGGGAGGATGGAAGAGGGGCTGAGGTTACTGGAGGAATGTGCCAGATTGGATCCGTATCACAGGAATGCCTATTACATGCTGGGCATCGTGTATCTTCAAAAAGGGGATATAGACAGGGCAGAGAGGCAGTTTGTGAAATATTCCAGATTGGACCCTTATAATGTCGAGGCCCACAGGATGCTCGGCGATATCTATACGCAAAAAGGCATTTTAAAAAAGGCAGAAGCGGAATATAATGAAGCAGATGCATTGGAAGGATCGTAGGCCTGGCTAAAATAACCCAGAATGTCTCGGGTGGGGATTATGGCGGATAAATTTATCAGGATTACAGGCGCGAAAGAGCACAACCTCAAGAATATAGACCTTGAGATCCCGCGCGACAAGCTTGTAGTGATCACTGGCATGAGCGGATCAGGGAAATCCTCGCTTGCCTTTGACACGATATACGCAGAAGGTCAGCGCCGGTACGTGGAGAGCCTTTCTGCCTATGCCCGCCAGTTTTTAGAGCAGCTCGAAAAGCCGGACGTAGAACACATCGAAGGCATGTCTCCCGCGATCGCCATTGAGCAGAGGAGCGCCGGAGGAAACCCCCGTTCTACAGTGGGGACCACCACCGAGGTCCATGATTACCTGCGCCTTTTATTTGCGCGCGCAGGCACGCCTTATTGCTATAAGTGCGGACAGAAGATAACGCAGCAGACGCAGGACGAGATAATCGAGAGGATCTTACGATACGCCAAAGGCACGCCTCTTGTGATATTGGCCCCTGTTATAAGGGGCAGGAAGGGCGAGTATCATAAATTATTCAGCGAGCTGAAAAAACAGGGGTTCGTGAGGGTCAGGCTGGACGGCACGATATGCTCATTGGACGACAAGATAAAACTGGATAAAAATAAAAAGCACAGCATAGAGGTCGTGGTGGACAGGATCGTTATTGATAAAGATATCAGAGAGCGCCTTGCTGATTCCGTAGAGATCGGGCTAAAGGTCGGTAAGGGCCTGCTTTTGGTTTCAAAAGGCAGTCAGGATGAGACCCTGTTCAGCTCGCTTTACGCCTGTCCAAAATGCGGCATAAGCTATGAAGAGATCGAACCAAGGATCTTTTCTTTTAACAGCCCTTACGGCGCCTGTCAGGTATGCGGCGGGCTCGGGACCAAGATGGAGATAGATGCGGACCTTGTCATACCTGACAAGACAAGGCCGCTGAAAGAGGCCATAAAGGCCTGGCGCGTAGGCGGGAAACGGACTGTCCTGCACTATAGGAGGCTTTTAAGAAGGTTGGGCCATGAATACGGCTTTGAAGTCGACACCCCGTTTAACAAGATCCCTAAAAAAGTAAGAGACATTATTATCTATGGTTCAAGCTCAGGCGATTCTATGAGGTTTGAAGGTGTGGTGCCCAATCTTCTCAGGCGCGCCAATGAGACAGAGAGTGAATTTATGAGGCGGGAGATCAATAAATACGCAAGCGAATCCCCGTGCCCGGCCTGTGAAGGTAAAAGGCTCAGGCCGGAAAGCCTCTCTATAAAGATAGGCGGGATGTCCGTAAGTGATATCTCAGCGCTTTCAATAAAGGCAGCAAAAAGATTTTTTTCAGAGCTGAGGCTTACGTCCAGACAGGAAAAGATAGCGCACCAGATCCTTAAAGAGATAAGGGAGCGCCTGATGTTCATGACCAACGTAGGGCTTGACTATCTGACGCTCGGTCGAAGGAGCTCCACACTTTCAGGCGGCGAGGCGCAGAGGATAAGGCTTGCCACCCAGATAGGCGCAGGGCTGGTCGGCGTGGTCTATATCCTGGACGAACCCAGTATCGGCCTGCACCAGAAGGATAATTCAAAATTATTGGATACATTGAAGGCGCTGCGGGATCTTGGCAATACCTTGATAGTCGTGGAGCACGATGAAGCCACGATAAGAAATGCCGACCATATCATAGACCTTGGCCCAGGCGCAGGAAAACACGGCGGATACATAGTCACGCAGGGCAGGTTGGCAGATATCCTGAATTCCAAAGAATCGCTTACAGGGCAATATCTGCGCGGGCAGCTGCGGATACCTGTGCCGGAAAAGAGGAGGAAGAAGAAAAAGGAGAGGTTGCTTATAGTGCGCGGCGCAAGGGAGCATAATCTGAAAGGCGTGGATATAGAGATACCGCTTGGCCTCTTTGTATGCGTAACAGGGGTTTCAGGCTCAGGCAAGAGCACGCTTGTAGACGATATACTTTACAGGGCGCTGGCAAAACACATATACGGCTCGAGAGAGAGGCCTGGCGCGCATGAAGGAATAGAAGGCCTGAAAAATATAGACAAGGTCGTGGTCGTTGACCAGTCGCCTATTGGCAGGACGCCGCGTTCGAATCCCGCGACATATACGGGCGCGTTTTCTTTTATAAGAAATATATTCACAAGGCTTCCTGAGTCAAGGATGAAGGGTTATGGTCCGGGCCGTTTCAGTTTTAATGTCAAGGGCGGCAGGTGCGAGGCATGCCAGGGGGACGGCATCAAAAAGATAGAGATGCATTTTTTACCCGACGTCTACGTGAAGTGCGAGGTCTGCAGCGGCAGGAGGTATAATCACGAGACCCTGCAGGTCCTATACAAAGGTAAATCCATTGCCGATTGCCTGGAGATGACAGTGGAAGAGGCGCTCGGACTTTTTAAAAACATACCTCATATACGCCAGAAATTGAAGATACTCTGTGATGTGGGGCTGGGGTATATTGAACTGGGACAGTCCGCAACCACGCTTTCGGGCGGCGAGGCGCAGAGGGTAAAGCTTGCCACAGAGCTCTCAAAGATCGGGACAGGCAGGACGCTTTATATACTTGACGAACCCACAACAGGTCTGCATTTCGCTGACATAGACAAGCTTCTCAATGTCCTGCATGCCCTGGTAGAGGCCAAGAACACTGTCCTGGTGATAGAGCACAACCTCGATGTCATAAAATCAGCAGACCATATAATAGACCTGGGTCCTGGCGGCGGAGATATGGGCGGAGAGGTAGTCGCCTGCGGCACGCCAGAGGAAATCGTAAAAACCCCTGCTTCTTACACCGGCTCATACCTGAAAAAACACCTTACTTTGTAAAGTTAAAAGGCCAGACACAGCTCTTCTCGCTCAGGTGAAAATTTCCCCCTCGCTTCGCTCGGGGCCGCCCTTTATTTTGCATTTTGGCGGGGCAAACGTCTTTCTTCACAAAGCATTTTTCGCTTGCCACAGGCCTGCGTTAGTGTTATATTTAGATTCTATGAGGGCCATTGCTTTAATATATATAGTAATACCCTGTATATTATTACTATCTTGCCCACTGATAGCCGACCCGGTCGACATCAATGACCTTATACTTGCCAAAAAATCATTCCAGGACGGCTTCTATGAAATAGCCGCTAAATCATTCGAAAAATTTATATCCGAGCATCCCCAGCATCAGGATATATTGGAGGCCAGGCTTTTACTGGGAGAGGCCTTTGTGTATATCGACAGGTACAATGATGCGGCGCGGGAACTCGAGCTGGTTATAAATTCCGAAGACGCGGCTGATCTTAAAGACGAGGCAGTGTACTGGAAGGCCGAGATATATTTTAGGACGCGGGACTTTGAAAAGGCAAAAGAGCTTTATGGCAGAATATTGAGCGATTTTCCTTCTTCAAGGCACAGGCCGTACGCAACCTATTCTATAGCGTGGTCATTGTATGAAGAAGAGAATTTCAAAGAGGCCCTCGATGGGTTTTCATCGTTCCTCGCCGAGTATCCTGCAAGCGAACTGAAGGATGAGGCCGAATTAAAGATAGGAGAATTGTTTTATAGACTGGGGCAGCACGATGAATCCCGGAAGAGGTTATCGGCGTTTATCTCGGAACAGGCAGATCCTGCAAAATTAAAAAAGGCCTATTTTTATATGGCAGAAAGTTCTTATTATAAGGGTGATTATGAAGAGGCGATCAGAGCCTATAAAAATGCCCTGGCCCAGACAGCTGATTCGGATACAGATATATACGCAATGCACGGAAAGGCATGGAGCTATGTCAAGATGCACAGGTACGAAGATGCCATCAAGGAGTTTGACGGGATAAAGGCATTAAAAAAGGGGAACCCCATAATGGATTCGGTTTTGTTCGGGGAGGCCGAGGCCTTTAGCAAGATGAAAAGGTTTGACGAAGGTTTGAAAAGTTACGACGAGATTATAATAAACTTTCCCAGAAGCAAGTGGCTGCCCAATGCCTATCTGGGCAAGGGAGAGGCATTGTATCAGTCGGGCCTGTACGAGGACGCGGTAGGCGCACTTAAGGACGGGCTGAGGATATTCCCCTCGGGTGAATATTCGGATAATATGCACTACAATCTGGGATGGGTCTATTTCAAGCTCAGGAGGTTCAATGAGTCTATAGATGAATTCGGCAAGGTAATAAAAGAATCCGACAGCGATTTTTATCGCATATCCGCGTATTGCAGGTTGGGCGACGCCTACATGGAGATAGACCAGCTGGAAAGGGCAGCGAATGTGTACGATATGGTCTTGAAGGAGGCCACCGTAAACCCGGAGGCAGTATTTGGTTACGTTGATTACGCGCAGTACCAGACAGGACGCATCTTATTCGAACTCGAAAGATACCAAGGCGCAATACTGGCCTTTCAGAGCTTATTGAAGAATTACCCTGACTCGAAGAATATCGCGGATGCCAGATTCGGACTGGCTGTGTCATATTTTAAAAAAGGGGATTACGAATCCGCCGCCAGGGAACTGAAAAATTTCCTGAAACAATTTAAAGACAGCATATATGCGAGAGAGGCGAGATTCCACCTGGCAAGTTCTTTTTATAACCTCTCTGATTACAAAGAGGCCCTACGCATATTCAAGGATATTTCTTCAGCAGGCCAGGATACAGAGTCGTCGCGCCGCGCAATGTACGAGACGGGATGGTGCTACTATAAACTGGGGGATGTAAATAAGGCCCTTGGCCGGTTTGAAGAGTTTATCGCAAAATACCCTGAAGACAATCTGTCTCAGGATGCGCGGTTCTGGATAGGAGAGTATTACGCAGATAAGAAAGATTTTGAAAAGGCCGAGGCCTATTTTCAGGATATAGTCAGGATATACCCCCAGGGAAGCCTGGCTGACGACGCAGAATACAGACTGGCGATTATTTTTTATGAAAAAGGAGACAGGAATAAAAGCATAAAGGCATTGAATAGACTGGAAGAGGATCATCCGGACAGCGAACTGGTCCCGACAGCTGATCTTAAGATAGCAGAGATATTGATAGAGAAGAATGATTTTTCAAAGGCAAAAGAGGTGCTGGAAAAGATAATGGTGGACTTCGAGGGTACCCTGTATCTAAAGGTGGCTTCAAAGTATTTCGGCGATATCCTGAAAAAACAGGGCGACGCCGAAGAGGCAATCAAGTATTATAAAAAAGCCCTGGATAACAGGCGCGGGGATTTTAATGCAAATATACAGCTTATGATCGGAGGGCTTCACGAAGAATTAGGGGATCTTGATACTGCCGTTGCGGAATATATGAAGGTCGCTTATATATATCCTGATTCTACCCGTATAGTAGCGGAATCGCAGCTGGCCTGCGCCAGATTATTCGAAAAACAAAAAAAGTGGCAGGATGCGGAGAAGGTCTATAAAAAGATATCGGCAATGGATGTAAAAGAATCGACGTATGCGAAAGAGAGATCGAACTGGATAAGGAGAAACAAAAGGTAGCGTATAGCGGGTAGCGTTTAGCGTATAGTAAAATTTGCATTACACGTTTTTGAACTATACGCTCTACGCTATCAATATAACAAGGAGGTAGCAATGTTCGAGATCATTCAAAAAGGCGGACCTGTAATGTATCCTATTATACTATGTTCAATACTGGCACTGGCCATTGTCATAGAGAGGGTCTATTATCTCTATAAGGCAAAGATAGACACGAAGGATTTCATGAACAATATTGAGATTACGATAAAACGCAACCGGATCGCAGAGGCAATAAAGATCTGCGATAAGACGCCAGGGCCCATTGCCCATATAGTCAAGGCAGGGATCATGAAGCATGACAGATCCAGGCAAGAGATAAGGGAATCCATTGAAGACGCCGGCCACCAGGAGGTGCCCAGGATGGAGAGGCACCTGAGCCTCTTGGCTACAATAGCCCATATATCTCCATTGTTGGGCCTGCTGGGTACCGTGACAGGCATGGTCAGGGCATTCCAGATAATCCAGGAGAAATCCGTTTCTTTTAATCCTGTAAGCCCCGGAGATCTGGCCGGAGGCATATGGGAGGCGCTCCTGACAACGGTAGCAGGGCTGATCGTCGCGATCCCTACAGTAGTTCTGTATAACTATCTGGTAAATAGAGTCGATGAGTTTGTCCTTGAGATGGAAAGAAGCGCGACCGAAGTTATAAATATTCTGTCACAGAGGATTTAACAGAAGACAGAAGTCAGAAATCAGAAGTCAGAAGACAGAAATCAGAAGTCAGAAGACAGAAATCAGAGGACAGAAGACAGAAATCAGAGGACAGAAATTGAAAAATCTGACTTCTGACCTCTGACTTCTGAAACAAAGGGAGACTTACCATGAGATTCAAGAGACATGTTCAATTCGAAAAAGGGCATCTTGATATAGCGCCGCTGATAGACTGCGTCTTCCTGCTTCTGATATTTTTCCTCCTGACATCGAATTTTATATTCCAGCCGGGAATAAAGATAAATCTCCCAAAGGCAGTGACAAGCGAGGTCGTGCAGGAGAATACGCTTGTGATTACAGTGACGTCCGACAATAGGTTCTACCTGAACGAGGCCCCTATAACCTTTGTAGAATTAAAGAGCAAGCTGAGTAGGGCAGGCAGTAAACAAAAGCCCATTTTGATAAAGGCGGATAAAGACGTGGCATTGGGCAAGGTGGTCAATATATGGGATTTTTGCAGGGACATCGGCATTACACAGATAAACATCGCCACGAACCAGGAAACGAGATAAACTAAGTTTACACTTATGTCATTGACTAAAATGTAAACTATGCGGGGTGCCATGAGGTTGTTAAGAGATAAAAATTTCAATGTAGCCATAGTCCTTTCTGCGGCATGCCACATGATCCTTGTATTCTCTGTAATGCCGGTCCTTATCCCGGAGGATATAAAAGCGAATTCTACGAAGATCTCTTTTTTGGGTTCGATACTGGAGAGGGTCGTCACTGTTACAGAAAGGCCGTTTAGCCTGGACAGGGTTTCCATGATGCAGAAGATAGAAAGGATGAGAGCAGTTGACTCCGGAAAATTTAGCTTAACCCCGCCGGAGATCGCCTCCAAGGCCATAGGCATCGAGCGAGACAAGGAGGAGATCGCGTCTTTTATAGGTAAGTATGAAGGCCTGGCTTCCAAGATGCACTACAGAAGGCAGTCGAGGCCGCGGATCAGATTTAAGGAAGACGCAATAACAGGGGAGGCCGCAGGCAGAGCGGTGCTATATAGACCGGATCTATCCAAGACCTCTATTTTCCCGGCTTACTTCGGTTCTGATTATAATAGCAGCATCAGGTTCAGGATATCAAGACACGGATTTGTTGAAAGGCCGGAGTGCGTCGTGTCAAGCGGGTCTTCCGAGATAGACCAGATGGCCATAAGATATGTAAGGAGATGGCAGTTTGTTCCGCATGAGGAAGGCATAGGGGATGCCCAGGAAGGCGTTATCCGCGTTAGCTTTTGAGTGAGACATGATAAAGATAGAATTTTCCCTGGCGATCGCGCTATTTCTTATTTTAACGGTATGCCTGGTTTTGATATCATGGATGTTTTTTGACAAAAAGAAACAGTTAGGGCCATTTTCGTCAGAGAAGGCCTTTTTTTGGCAGTGCAGTATCTGCACCTACGTATACGTAGACAGTAAACATAATACGATCTCTCAATGTCCAAGATGCGGCAGTTACAATAAAAAGGAAGAAGCTGCATAACAAAGGAGGGTTATATGCCTGATAAGAGATTGTCAGAGGAAAAAGTGCCGATAGCGCCGCCCTTAAAGGTATTGGAGTACAGGACGATCAGCAAAGGTTTTGGCTGGTGGTCAGCAGTGGTTCTGGTCGAATCGTGGGGCAATATCAGACTGTGCCTTTATCTATGGCAAAAGTCAGAGAACGGCTGGAAGAGGAAGCAGAAATACACCATTCACAGCCAGGAGCGCTGGAAGCTGATATCAGGATCAATAGAAGAGTTGATCGGGGAATTGCAGTAAATGTAAACTTTGGAGAAGGGGATATGAGATATAAGAACAGCAAGAGGGGTGTGGCCCTTTTTATAACCTTGATGATCCTGTTTCTGTTGTCTATAGTAACCGTGGTCGTGCTTCTGACAGCCTATAACTATGCCAATGTCACTGAGAATCAGATAAAGAGGATGCGGGCCATTACTCTGGCAGAAGCCGGGATCCACTATGCGTATTTTAAGCTCAGGACAGACCCGGCTTATAGCACTACATATATAGATGAGGCCAGCGCTGACACTATTAATCCCGATGAAAGCGGCTATAATGTGCTGATATGGATAGATTCCAGCTCTGGCAGGGATGCGATTAAATCCAAGGTAGTGTATTGAGCCTGGTATTTGCATAAAATAATATCCCGCAGTATTTTCCCTAACCTATTAAGTATAAACCCTTTACAATCGTAAAACCCTGCCTATTTTCCGTCCTTACCTTGACAAAGTAAGTTCCTTATGGTATATTTGATTCCACCTAACTCTAGGTAACTCTATTAGGGGGTGTTATAGATGTCAAGGCTCATGGATACGGATGAATTG
>JABMRA010000016.1 GCA_013202925.1 Candidatus Omnitrophota bacterium
CGCAAACTTCATCGCCTTGTCAAAATTTTTATCCTCGCCGGTAAGCTCAAGGACCAGAAGCCCCTCTTCTCTCGGAGTGACATAGGCCTTTAGTATGTTAAACTGAAGGTCGAAATCCTTTACCATCCTGTAAATTATCGGCTGGTCTACAAGCCTGTGAGGAAATTTTAACACGATACGTTTTGAAACCATCTCGCCCTCCACTTTACATCAATTCTATGTTTCCAGAAGCGCCGAAATCTTTTTTGTATACTATCAATGCGCCCTGCACGCCGTCAATAGAAACAGCGAACTCAAGCGCGGGACCAATATTCCCTTTCCGCTTTACCCTGTTGCATGCAGCAGTCGCTACTGCGTCTGCAAGAGATGTGGACTTGGATATTATAACACAGGCGTCTGCCTTTCCAAAGCTTAAAGAATGGCCGACCGTGCCTGAAGATGTGCAGATGCCGAGCGGCGTGTCTTCTGGTTTTATCCTTATGAAAAGTTTATTTGTTACCGGCGAGGCGCCTGCATATATCGATACAGTCCGCTCTGTATCTGACTTTATAAATATATCACCGCCGTTCTCTATTATGATCTCCCCGGAAGAGGCCAAAAGCCCCTTTCCTGTAAATTCCGCGACCGCGCCTGCTACGCTGGCCATTGGGCCAACGCCTGCTGATATTGAGGCCCGCAGCATATCCTTTATAATAGCTGGGGCGTACGGGTCTATATCCAGCGGCTCGAGACTGGTCTTAAACTGCGGGTGTAGTTTTATATATGCCTTTATCTCGCCCCTAAATTTCTTCACAAGTCTCTGCGCGATGTCTTTTACGTCCTTCTTGCTGGAAATAAATATATCTGTCTCGCCGACAATGACCTCCTGCCTCACGAGATCGCTAGGGCCTGTCCATTCCCTGTAAAACCTTTTCTGATAATCCCTGCTCTTTGCCATTTTAAAAGGTTTACATCCGCCACGGCGGATGTAAACTCCCTCAAGCTAGTTCTACTGATTCGACATGGACCCCTGTGCCTTCAATAGCGTCATTTGTCTTTGCCTTGCAATTTGGACATCCACTCAGGCCTTGTTTGGCTGAAAATTCAAAACCACAGCCTTTACACCTGAACCTTGCCTCGACCTTTTTGAAACAAAGCTCTGCGCCTTCAAGGGAGGTGTCTTTTGTACGCTCTCTAAAATGAAATTCAAAATGGTCAGGCGTCACATGCTCGAGTTCGCCAATGGCGATATTGACCTTTTTAACCCTTGAATCCTGCGCTACGCCTTTCAGCTTTGCCCTAATAGCGCTGACTATGTCATCCACGATCCCTATCTCGTGCATTGTTACGTCCTCACTTAGCATATCCGCGGGAGTTGTTCGCCCATCAGCATATCCAGGATCCTTGCGCCGCCTACCATGGTCTTTAAATAAACCCTTTTGGTCCTGCGCCTTTCAACTTCGCCTATGATCCTGCTAGCCCTGCCAAGCGTATGTCGTCTCATGCGCGATAAAATCCTTGACGCAGACCCGCTAGAGACAATAAGTATCACCCTGCCTTCGTTTGCCATGTATAAAGGATCCAGCCCTAATATCTCGCATAATGCCATGACCGGGCCCCTCACAGGGATGCAGGATTCATCTATGCTGATATTGTATCCGCTCGCCAGAGAGATCTCATTCAAGGTAGTGGCTAGTCCGCCCCTTGTAGGGTCCCTCATGAATTTTATATCCCTGCAGATAATAGAAGATATCAAACCGCTGAGCGGGGCGCAATCACTTAAAAGCCTTGATCTGAACTTTAATTCCCCCCTTGCCAAAAGCACTGCTGCGCCATGGTCTCCTATGGGGCCGCTGACAATGATCTTGTCGCCTGGCCTTATGCGACTGATCGAGAGATGGGCCTTTTCAAAGACCTCGCCCACCCCGGACGTATTTATAAAGATCTTATCCGCCGCGCCTTTTTCAACGACCTTGAAATCGCCTGTGACTATATTTACGCCTGATTGCCTGCAAGCGGCCTTTATGGACAATGTTATCTTTTCCAGGTCAGTATAATCAAACCCCTCTTCCACGATCATGCCGCACGACAGATATTGAGGCCTTGCGCCGCACACAGCCAGATCATTGACCGTGCCGCAGACAGCGAGTTTTCCTATGTCACCGCCTGGGAAAAATATCGGATTAACGACAAAGGAATCCGTGGTATAGGCAATCTTCTTTTTCCTGGTATCAATAAGCGCGGAATCGCCCAATCTATTCAAAAAAGGATTGTCCAGATGCTTCAAGAACAGGTCCTTTATCAGATCATGCATCAGGGTCCCGCCGCTACCATGGGCCAGGGTTATCTTTTTCATAAATGAGCACTTCGTCCGCCGCGGCGGACGAATCTCCTCTGTTTAACTTCTGTGAAGGTGCGAATTTATCCGCCTGAGGCGGGACAAATTCGGACAGATAGTTTACAAAAATCAAAGATTTTTGTAAACTATGGCCTCATTTGATAATATGCAGCGCATGTGCCCTCACTGGAGACCATGCACGCGCCGATCGGTTTCTCAGGAGTACATGTCCTGCCAAACAATCTGCAGTCAAGCGGCGTGTTTACGCCTTTGAGCACGCTGCCGCATATACATCCTTTATCAGGCCTGGTCTTTATGTGCGGCAATGAAAAGGCGTTTCGGGCATTGAACCTGGCATAGGCCTTGCTTAAGGTCAGGCCGCTCTTGGGGATCATGCCAATGCCGCGCCACTCTGAATCCTCAACAGAAAAGACCCTGGCCATTAAATCCAGGGCCTTTTTGTTTCCGGATCTTTTCACCACCCTTTTGTATTGATTTTCAACCTTTGAGTGTTTCGAGCCGATCTGCCCTACCAGCATCAAAATGCCCTGCAGGATATCAATGGGCTCAAAACCCGCTATCACACAGGGTATTTTATATTTTTCAGTAATAATACCATAGGGTATTGTACCTATAATAGCACTTACATGCGCAGGGCACAAGAAACCGTGTATATTTACCTCGCCGTCCTCTACCAGGGCCTTCATTGCAGGCATTATCACCTTATGCCCGGGATATACGAAAAAATTCTTCAGCCTTTTCTTCTTCGCGTACAGCAGGCTTGCCGCTACAGTAGGAGATGTGGTCTCAAAGCCTATGCCTAGAAAAACACATTTTTTGCCCGGATTTTTTTCAGCGATCTCCACTGCATCCAGCGCAGAATATACGACCTTCACTGACCTGCCTTTTGACCTCTCCTCTGTCAGGCTCGAATAAGAGCCAGGAACCCTCATCATATCTCCAAAGGTCCCCACAATAATCCCGGGAAGCCTTGAAAACTCCACTGCTGTATCAATATAGGCCTTTGGCGTAACGCAAACCGGACAGCCAGGGCCTGAAATAAGATTTATATTCTCGGGAAGCAGGCGGCGGATTCCAAATTTGCAAATGGACATGGTATGCGTGCCGCAGACCTCCATTAGATTTACGGATTTCAGCGGCCTGGCCCTGTCAAAGATAGCCCTGGAAAGGTGTTTCGCTATCTTATTGTCCCTGAATTCGTCTATGTATTTCATAATTCTTCCAGCATCCGCAAAGTTTCTTCAGCCTTTTCGGGATCGATCTTTTCTATGGCAAAACCGGCGTGCACGATCACATAATCTCCTATCCTGGGGCTGGTCAAAAAATTCACAGCGATCCTCCGCTGTACGCTGCCGGCAGAGACCAGTGCCCTGTCACCTTCTATCTTTAAAATTTTCATGGGGATGCCTAAGCACATGTTATAGCTCCCGATGCTCGTGTTAAGTGTAAGGTGAAAAGTGTCAGGGAATCATGTACCAGCTAACACCGCCTGGCCCAACGCAATATTACCGTCGTGGGCCGGGACCTTTTTGTGCAAATAAACCCTAAAGCCCTCTTCTTCCAAAAGCGGCCTGGTGCGGCTAGTCAGATACCTGTTCTGAAACACCCCGCCGCTCAGGCAGACCTTAGATATTTTATATTTTTTTCTTAATAAAATGCAGACGTCCTTTATCATAGCGCAAATCGTATTGTGGAATTTTAATGAGATATTTCCTCTGTCTTTTTTGGCCTGTAGATCCTTGACAATGCCTCTGATCACGGGCGCCCAATCTATCACAATAGCATCTTTTTCATCCTTATACTTAAAATTGTATCGCCCCTGACACCTCACACCTGACACCTGACACTTTATTGCCTTCTCCAGCTCGATCGCTGCCTGGCCTTCATATTCCGCTGCATAGCAGATCCCGAGGAGAGATGAGACAGCGTCAAACAGCCTTCCCATGCTCGAGGTCAGCGGCGAATTTATCTTTTTATCAATAATCTGGGTAAGAAGATCTATTTTTGCCTTATCCGGCCTTCTCAGAAAGTCGATCTTTAGACCCTTAAACCTCATGCCATATATATTATATAGGTAACTCCATGCCATGTGCCATGGCTTTTTAATTGACGCCTCTCCGCCGGGCATGGGGATGTATTTTAAATGTGCTGCCCTTTTAAATCCCTTGATACTGCCTGTAAAAAATTCGCCTCCCCATATGTTTCCGTCCCTGCCAAATCCTGTGCCATCAAAGGCAATGCCTATTACTGCACCTTTTACAGCATTGTCTGCCATGCAGCTCGCCACATGCGCCTCGTGGTGCTGGACTGGCTTTAGCCTCGCGCCTTTCTCTGTCATATCCTTTGCCAATCTAGTCGAGATATATTCAGGATGCAGATCACAGGCGATAATGCCCGGCCTTGATTTACGCCCTCGCCTCAATGACGCTACACCTTTTTCAAAGAGCTCGATATTGCGCAGATCACCCAGGTCTCCGCAGGGCCCTGAAAGATACGCAACGCCGTTCTTGAGGAGGCAAAAACTGGCCTTTGACTGGGCGCCCAGCGCAAGGACCTCTGACCTTTTCTTAAATGGCAAGCCGATTTTAACGTAGCGCATATTTAATGAGCACGTGACTTATGGAGCACGAAGTGCGGCATAAGTCATTGTGCGAATTTGTCTTTTGCTAATCTGGCTACTACGGAAAGTTTTTTGATTATGTCCTCTGTTAGATCCATGGACAATGTGCCCATTCCGCAGCTTGGCGTGAGTAAAGAATGCGAGATCAGTAAATCTCTGGGGATATTCTTTTTCTGTAATTTGTTGATCTCCGACGACAACCTGGCAAAGAGGCCCTCTCCTGTCTCTTTAAGCGCGGATTCAGACGTAGGGACAATCCCCCACGCAAGGGCGCCGCCTCTTTTCAAAAATCCTGTTATCTCATTGGGGTACAATGAAAGGCCCTCTGCGTACGCATACGCGTCAAAATTTATAATATCAACGCCTGTCTCTGCGAGAAGCGACCAATCCGTATTTCCGCAGCAATGGATCCCGCTCAGGGCGCCTTTTGAATGGATCTTGTCTATCATGGCATTCAGCATAAGCAGGATATCCTGCCTCTCGATACTTACAAAACTGGAACCAAAACTCGTGAGATACGGCTCGTCTATAAATATTATAATATTTTTGGAAACGCCCTTTAATCTATCTATCTGCCATGCGGCCTTTATCTCCAAAAGTTTAACGAGCGCCTCTTTTAACGTATCGTTATATATAATGGCCTTGCCTTTCTCGTCGACAACGCCAAGCCCGAAACTGACAGGGCCTGTCACGTGGCCCTTGACGCAATCAGCCTTGGAGTCCTTCGCCATATCCAGAAACGCATAAAATCCCTCTGCAAAATCCTTTGCAAGGCCAAAGGCATCGTAATCCTCGGAGATATATGCCTCGAATAGCCTGCCCAGCGCTTCGCTTAAATCCCTGGTGGTATCTATGTGTATTTTTCTGTTTTTCTCGTCTATAACAAGCGAGGGCAGGCCGTGCGCAAACTGGACATACATATTTTCCTTAAAGCCCCTCTTGGGAAGCTGGGGCCAGAACGGTATGTCAAATCCTCCAAGGATGTCCTCGATGCCTTTTACTGCGTCGATATACGGCAGGCTGCCTATTCCGGTTGTGAGAAATTCGCCTTTTATCTTCATGGTGCTTATTCTAACACCTCCCTTTATGCCGGTCAATCCCTTACTTTGACCGCAGGTCCTTGCCGAGTTCTTCTATGGTGTAGGTGCGGGTCAGGCGGCCCTGGGTATTATATCTATAAATTTTTGCATTGTCCCTGTCCAGAAAATACATTGCATTGCTCTCGCCTGAAAAAGAGATGCTGGGCGGTATCGGGTCCTGGCATATGCCTTTTTTTGAAGATACCGAAAATAGGATCCAGGTACACAGGACCCCGATCAAAAAGATTATAATTCTATTGCCCTTAGCCATTTTATCCTCCTTTTATTCCTGATTCTTTCATAATGCATTATACCCAAGACCCTTACCCCTGAAAGCCTTTCTATCACTGCGGGGTTCGTCCTTATAGACAGATCGTTCTTTATTTTAGAAGTATGGCTGAATATGATCCCTGCTATCTTTATCTTTTTACTATGGAGCGCCCTGATGGTGAGGAGTGTATGGTTTATCGTGCCCAGGTTTGGCCTTGCGACGATAATAACCGGGAGCTTCATCTTCAGGATCATATCCAGTACGTAAAATATTTTTTTGCCGATTTTACATATCGGCACCATTACTCCTCCTATGCCTTCCACTATCACCACATCATTCTCTGTCTTCAATTCTCTGAATCTCTCCCATATGACCTTCATATCTATTTTCTTTTTTTCTATATCCTTGGCGGCCAAAGGGGCGAGCGGCAGCTTCAATGATACAGGATTTATGTGACCCGTCGGGTGCGGCGATCCGGAATACCTCTTCAGGATCCTGGCATCGCTGCAGGTCTTCCCAACGCCTGTTGCCACAGGCTTCATCACGCCTACCTTAAGGCCTCTTCTCGAAAACATCCCTGCCAGATAAGAAGCTACCTCTGTTTTTCCTATACCTGTGTCAGTCCCTGTTACAAAGAATCCCTTCATGCCTTAATCTCCTGAATGCGTCTATTGCCCTATCTATATGTGCATCGGTATGAGTGGCCATCAAAGACGTCCTTATCCTGCATTTGTTCCTGGCCACTGTCGGCGGCCTGACACCCGGCGCAAAAATCCCGTTTTCCAATAAAAACCGTGCGGCATCCATTGTCAAAGAGGCGTCTGCCATGCAAACCGGGATGATCTGGGTCTCTGCTCCCATGATATTAAAGTTCAAATCCGCTAAGCCCTTGCGAAAACGCCTGACATTAGACCAAAGCTGTTCCCTTAACCCCGCATCATTCTCGACTATCTCTATAGCCTTGATGCAGCCAGCGATTATCGCCGGAGGCAATGAAGTGGAATAGATAAAAGATCTGGCCCTGTTCCGGATGTATTCTACGAGGGTCTTTGAACCAGCGACAAACCCTCCCAGATTCCCCAATGCCTTGCTGAACGTCCCCATCTGGATATCTACGCCATTTTTTATGCCAAAGTGCTCGCATGTGCCCCGGCCTCTTTTGCCAAGCACGCCGGTTGCATGCGCATCATCCAACATTAAAATAGCCTTAAATCTCTGCGAAAGCTTTACGAGTTCCGGAAGCGGCGCTATGTCGCCGTCCATGCTAAAGATACCGTCGGTGATAATAAGTCTTTTTTTGTATGGCGGGGCCTTTTTCAATATCTCTTCTAATCTTTTGAGATTCTTGTGGGGGTAGGTCCTAAGTACCGCGCCGCTCAGACGCGCCCCGTCTATAATGCTGGCATGATTCAGTTTGTCGGAGAGGACAAGATCGCCCTCTCCGACAAGCGCGCTGATAGTACCGACATTCGCCATGTATCCCGTGGGAAATAAAATCGTGCTTTCTGTGCCTTTGAATACGGCTGTCTTTTCCTCGAGTTTTTCGTGGAGATACATATTACCGGAAATAAGGCGTGAAGCGCACGAGCCTGCGCCAAACTCCTCTGCTGCCCGAATCTGCGCCTTTATTACTTCCGGGTGGCTGGCCAGCCCCAGATAATTATTGGAGGAGAGCAGGATCACCTCTTTACCGTCAATAAAAACCGTGGGCCCCTGCATGCTGTCAATGCGCTTCATTGCCCTGAAAAGCCCGCGCCTTTTAAGCCCGTCCAATTCCTGCCCTAAAACCGAATCTAGATCTTTCATCCCATACCCAAATGCTTGACACTTTAGTCCTGGACTAAAGTGTCAAGCATCCCTATAGCTACCTTACGACCATTGGCATGAATTCAGTTGAACCATACATGCCGTATATCTTGTGTTGTTTCAGCCACAGCGCGCGCTTCATGTATCCGAGCGCCGGGCCGATGACATTGGCGGCCATGGAGGTCTCATCTCCGAGTATAAATCTGTGGCTTGAGCGCTTACCCTCGAACGTAACCCCGGTTAGCGTCATCGTGGTGGAGACAGGTTTTTTTGCATGACGCGTATCCATTACGCCGCCCACTGAAACCTTGTCTAAAGAATCAACGACCCCTGTCTTCTTAAGCAATATATCGTCGGCATGTTCCATATCGCGCAATTCAAGCTTCCCGTCTGTTCTATCCAGCAATCTCTCAACGTCTTCATCTGTCATCCTTTTCGCCCTGTTGAGCGTATAACCCGGCAGATGAGCAATGTCTTCCCTGATAGTAGCCCTGTATGCGTCCCAGTTGGAAATGCCCACGCCCCACCGGATATTTACACCCTCGACCTTTGTAAACGACTGGGATGCCAGCACTGCCGCGGCTGACAAGAGTCCGGGCGTAGCGCCGCACCCGGCTATATATACACTTTTGTTTTTCTTTAATCCTTTGTCCAATCTCATCATCAATCTAATGGCGCTCGTACGCTTTAAGGCGCATGTAAAAACCCCGCCATATCCTGCCTTTATAAAACGCTTCGCTACACTGGGAATAAATTCGTTGGGTAGATTCGGAAGCGCTACAAAGATCCCGTCAAACCTATTCTTTAATTTTATAATCTCACCTATGGGATCCATGGAAGGCCTGAGCGCCTTTAATGCCTTCAGGTCTATTCCTTCTTTAGAATATAAAAATCCGCCTGAATCACAGATAGCAACGACCTCCATCTCTTTTTTCTTTGCCACGACCTCAAGACACGCCTTTCCAAGGCCCCCTGCACCCAAAACAGCAATCCTGATCTTCTTCATATTTCCTCCTGTTAAGTTTACATCCGCCACGGCGGATCAAGTTCGTCCGCCTTAGGCGGACTCACTTGAGTTCAAAGCCCAGGTCGCGCGCCATCTGTAAATCCTCGGCCACAGACCTGCCTTCAGTGGTAAGATACCCTCCTATTATCATGCCGTTCGCGCCTGCGGAAAATGCCATTGACTGCAGGTCGCGCAAACCATGTTCCCTGCCGCCAGCTATCTTTATAATCGCCCCGGTAAGCACCAATCTAAAAACAGCTATTGTCTTTATTATCTCTATTGGCGAAAGCGGTTCAACATGTTCCAGCGGCGTGCCTTTCCTCGGATTCAATATATTTATCGGGACGCACTTTATACCCAGC
>JABMRA010000091.1 GCA_013202925.1 Candidatus Omnitrophota bacterium
CTTGCAACGTCATTGCGAGGTGACCGTCAAAACGACCCTACGAAGCAATCGCATACATCACTGCAACGTCATTGCGAGGTGACCGTCAAATCGACCCTACGAAGCAATCGCATACATCACTGCAACGTCATTGCGAGGTGACCGTCAAATCGACCCTACGAAGCCCGCTTCGCCCGCGAAGCGACGCGAGCAATCTCTTTGAAGAGGGTAGGCGAATGCGGTTTCCGCCGAAGGCGGATCCGCCAACGCTTTGTGGTGGAAAAAGAGTGATTTGGAGAGGGATTAGCAAGGTCGAAAAAGCCTAGATCAAACATGATAAAATTAAAATAATTGAAAGAAAATAGCCTCGAAATATGTCTGATATAGTAGGAAGCGAGAATTTCACATATTAAAATATTTTGCCCTTGACAAGTATACGCCAATGGCGTATACTTGTAGTGTAAGGAGAAGACAGCGTGGAGCTCATCGAAGCACCTGTTTTTACCAAAAGAATAGCCAATCTCCTTACTGATGAAGAGTATAGCGAATTACAGTGGGCCTTGATAATCAATCCCGAAGCCGGGGCAATTATTCCAGGAGCAGGCGGCATACGAAAACTGCGATGGGCGCTTCCCGGAAGAGGAAAAAGAGGAGGCTTGCGGATTATTTATTATCCGTACACACAGGATGAGAAAATATATTTATTATTACCCTATAAAAAATCCGAACAGGAAGATTTGACAGCTGAACAGATAAAAATCTTGAGTAAGCATATAAGGGAGGGAGTACTATGAAGAAGAAAGATTTTAAGGCTTTATTAACGAGCATTGACCAGGCCCGCAAAATACACAATGGAAAGCTAAGGCCCGGAAAGGTTTTTAGATTCAATCCTGTGGCTGTGGCCAATATACGCAAAAGGCTTCATGTGTCTCAGGCTGAATTTGCCTACATGATCGGGGTCAGCATAGATACGCTGCAGAACTGGGAACAAGGCCGCAGAAGGCCCGAAGGCCCTGCCTTAGCATTACTTAAAATAGCAGAGACCAATCCGGAAACTGTTATGAACGCCCTGCATGCTTGAAATATGAAAACCTCCATACTAGCCAAGATAAAAAGAGAAAACGCCCGCTTTGAGAAAACAGCGCCATATAATTTCTGCGACAGGTGGTGCGAAAAATGCCCCAAGAAAAAAAGGGCCGGGTGCAGGGTCTACCATGAAGAATTCGAGAAAAAGCTGCAGCACCTTGCCAATGGCAGGGATCCTGATGATATATATGTAATGCTGGACGACCTCGAGAAAAGCCTCAAGGGATCAACAGGCGCCATAGACAAGTGGTCTAAAGAAGAAGAGGTTGATCTTTCAGAGCTTGATGCCGTAGAATACAATAAAAGCACAGCAAAGCACCCTTTGCGCCAACTCGCCCTTGATTATTTAGACAGGGTGAGAAATTTCCTGTACGAATCTTACGATGAAAACAGCCGCGTTGAAGACTCTTTGTTTAACTTTTATGAAACAGTTCATTGGTATTGCATGCCCATCATGAGCAAATCGCTTATTATTCTATATAGTATAGAAGCTGGAAATTTTTCAAGTTACTGCAATGCGGTCAGCCAGATAGATATCCTCAAAAAAGCCTGCCTGCAATCACAAAAAGCGCTAAACGATATCTCAAAGCAAAAAATTACACACCGCTACCAGATATCCGCCCTTTTAGGCATTTTGCGGGATATAAGCAGACAAATTAAGAAAATAGAAAAATATATCGACAATTTACCCACCCTATAACCCCCGCTATTTCCCTTTGACTTACTTCCATTTAAGAGCTACCATATATAACACACCCCACCTTGACTCAATAAGCCCAAAGTAGTATCATATATACACTAAGTGCAAAGGCGCCCTATATGAAGCCCTTCCTGTTACAGCCACATTCACACATGGTAAAGACGCCTATATCAAGCTCATTGAGCTCCCAGGAGATACATTTACCTCTTATTCCAGCATCTTTGACCAGGATTTCCTCGCCAAGACATTCCCTACTCTAAAGACCGTTTTACTAATAGAGGCCTTGTTGAAACATGAAGGACGCTCCAGAGAGGATTTTACAGAGAAAGAGTTATACCAACGCTTTTCCACTACCTCTAAGCAATTCAGGAATGGGATAAGAGAGCTTGAGTTAATTGGGGTAGAGTAGTATTATGATAGTAAGGAAGAAGAACGTTATTGCGAGAACATGCTCGTCATTGCGAGGCATATGACAATTAGATGGTTCGAGTCTTATCCGGAAAGCCAACCCTTCGTAACTTTTTTTACAATAAGTTATAAAATAAATAGTACCAAAAATAAATTCCGAGTAAATTTTACTTGGGATTTATTTTTATTTGGAGTATAATTCAATAAAAGATGGGAATTAGTTTGTAATAGAATTATCTTTTTCAAGGCGTATATCATGTTTAACTTATCCAAAAAAAGATTTAGGTTGAGAATTGTGATTCCGGCCTATCCGGCATTTAATATTTATTCTTCAATTGCTAAAGAAACTACGGCCTTGGGACCGGTATGTGTGGCCAGCGTTGTGAATGAAATGGAAAGATGGGATGTTGAGGTTATCGATGAAAATAATCTTCGTAGATACGGCCCCAGAAGTAATTCAGGCGGAGCCGACCATGAATTCTTACAACGACAGAGACCTGCGGATGTTGTTGGGTTTTATGGCGGATTGACAAGCACTATACCCAGGCTCTATAGAATTGCTCGTTTTTATAAAGATAAGGGGGTTGTGACTATTGCTGGGGGACAGCATTTTGTTGAAGACAATATAGCCGAGGCATTGAATTCTAGTATCGACTATGTGGTTATTGGAGAGGGAGAAGAGACTATTAAAGAGCTTTTATTCGCTATAGAAAGCAGGCGAGATGTAAGTAAAATAAATGGTATTGCTTATCTAGGCAATGGGGAGATTATTTATACTCCCAAAAGAGAGCCTCTTACGGATTTTGACAAGTTGCCTTTGCCAGATTTCTCTTTAGTGCGTTACGCTAAAATTAAACTGTATCCTGTTGAAAGGATACGAGGCTGCGGTATGGACTGTGAGTTCTGTACTGTTAAAGGCAAGCCGAGATATGCTTCCCCTGAACGACTGCTTGAGCGTATCAGTTTTCTTTTGGAAACAAAGGATGCCAGAGATTTCTTTATTGTTGATGACCTTTTTGGACAACAACGAGATGAGACGATACGGTTCTGCAGGATACTCGAGAC
>JABMRA010000092.1 GCA_013202925.1 Candidatus Omnitrophota bacterium
CATTACGCATATGTAGGCAATTGCCCTGGCCATGAAGGCAATAATACCTACTGCCCTGTTTGTAAAAATCTTATTATCGGACGGCGCGGGTATCTGATCCTGGAGTATAATATTATAGGGGGCAAGTGTAAATTTTGTAATCACAATATACCGGGCAGGTGGGGATAGAAATCGCGGAACCGACGCTGAACCTAACGCGGAACCTACGCGGAAGTTCCGCATTGGTTCCGCGTCCAGTTCCGCATAAGTTCCGCGATTAAGGAGGAGAGCTTTTATGTTGACCAAAAAGATTACACGCAAAGAGTTTCTGAAGACAGGATTTCTGGGGATCGTGGCTGTCTTGGCCGCGCCTATATTAAAGATTCTTGGGCCGAGGCCCAATGTCTCGCATAAAGACGCGAGATATTACAAGAACCTGGCGGGTTAAGCCATGAAAAAGATATTTATCCTGACAGTTTTGGTGTTTCTTTGTTCATGCAGCCCTTCTTCATCGCAAGAGATAAGAAAACCTGCTGTGGCAGGCGCGTTCTATCCTGCGGATAAAGAAGCGATCGAGAAAAAGATACAGGGATATTTGGAGAATGTTGAAAAAATCGATATAGGCGGAAGGATTATCGCCATAATCGTGCCCCATGCCGGCTATGACTATTCAGGACAGGTCGCAGCATATAGCTACAAACAATTAGAGGGCCGCGCGGTTAATACAGCGGTTATAATATGTAATTCGCACACAGCTTATTTTAGCGGCATTGCCATTGACGAGAAGGATGCATGGCAGACGCCGCTGGGCCTGGTTATGGTAGACAACGCCCTCGCTGATAAATTGGTAAATGCGGATGCAGCGATTCAATATAACAGCAATGCTCACAGGAACGACCACACCATTGAGGTGCAGCTGCCGCTTTTGCAGAGCACGTTAAAAGGCGCATTCAAGATAGTTCCGGTTTTATTTGGAAATACAGCTGACGATAGCTACAAAAAATTAGCGCAACTCCTTGCTGAAAATCTGGGCAAGGATGATATTGTCGTCATCTCCACCGATATGTCGCATTATCCTGGCTATGATGACGCAAATATTATTGATAGAAAAACCCTGGAAATAATAAAAGACAGAGATGTGTCTAAATTAGAGGCGTATATAGGAGATGTAAAGGCCCAGGATGTCCCAGGGGAACAGACCCTTTGCTGCGGTATCGACGGTGTAAAAACAGGGATGGAGCTCTCCAATATTTTAGGCGCAGAGATCAGGATCTTGCATTATGCCAATAGCGGAGATGTAGCAATAGGCGATAGATCAAGGGTGGTGGGATATGGCAGCGCTGTTATATATGTACCCGAAGAAATAGAGGAAAAGGGGGCGATGATTATGAAAGGGGAATACCTGAGTAAAGAGGAAAAGAAAAAACTTATCGAGATAGCCCGTTCATCCATAGTAGAGGCTGTTACAGGCAAGAAACAATTCGCTCCCGGGGTCACTGAAGAGCGCCTAAAGGAAAACTGCGGGGCATTTGTGACAATAAAAAAACACGGCCAGCTACGGGGATGCATTGGCTATATCATTGCAGTAAAACCGCTTCACGAGACCGTTAAGGATGTTGCGCGTTCAGCAGCGATAAATGATTATAGATTCAGCCCTGTGACCGAGAAAGAACTGGATGAATTAGAACTAGAGATATCAGCCCTGACCCCTCTTAAGCGTATCAAGGGCATAGACGAGATAGAGGTCGGAAAGCACGGGCTCTACATGAAGCGCGGCCTTAATTCAGGGCTTCTCTTGCCTCAGGTTGCGACAGAATATGGCTGGGACAAGGAGACCTTTCTCCAGCACACCTCTATGAAGGCAGGCCTGCCTCAAGATGCCTGGAAGGACAGCTCCACAGAGATCTACACCTATTCAGCAGAGGTTTTTAGTGAGAAAGACGTGCAGTAAAAAGAAGTATTAATACCAGGATATTTACAATAGATAAAAGCACACAGGTCTCGATAATGCCGAGCACAGGGACTAGCAAGAGCCCCACCAAAAGCCCGCCGACACAGGAACCAAACAGATCAACCCCGTATAAGATCCCTGCTGTCTTTCCTGCATCCCCGGAACTTTTCAGGCATATCTTATTTGCCAGAGGAAATTGAAACCCGCCTATAAAGCCAGCTATTACTGGAAGGAATGCAAAACCTGCCTCAAGGCCTTTACCAATATCAGGCCGCAGCGTGTTAGCTCTTGCCATGTATATAAGTATTAAAACAAGGACAAGAGGATAAAGACAGATAGCCCCCTGCGTCTTTAGATATAAGGCCTTTTCATTTTTTACCCTATCGAGGATTCTATTTATTGAAAAAACTCCCAGGACGAGCCCTATCATAAAAGAGGTCAGGATCACGCCTATCTTGTAATACATATACCCGTATAAAAACTGGAACGCCAGTATTACGATTATCTGAAACGATATCTCACTCATGCCGGTAGTGCCTATTGAAAGGACCACAGGCGTTTTAAGGGAAGATTTTTTTAATCTTTGGATTAGAAGGGTCAGGAGGAAGAGTGAGATTATTATTGATACAAATAGATTTAGATGGAGTTTTTCTGAATACGGCAGGATGCCTTTCCCTGAGTGAAACATGCTCATCCACAGAGAGGCGTGGTAAAAATACCCAACGGGCTTAAAGTCATGATTTATTTTTGCAGCGCTCACCTCTTTTATAGAGTCTTCTATATATTTGACCCTCATCGGAGCCAATTTAAAAGGCAGGTAATATTCCCTTACGAACCTTGTGGAGATACCCCTATCCCTTAGCCGCTCGATCAATATATCCGGGTCATACGTTAACATATTGGATTTGTTTGATGCAAGATAGGTGGCATGGTCGCCTGGCAGGACCTTTATATCCTGGAACTCTTTTTTCAGGGTGTTATAGATGCTGGCCAGATAAAAGGCCTGTTCAGGATTTATATAATTCTCA
>JABMRA010000093.1 GCA_013202925.1 Candidatus Omnitrophota bacterium
AAATGGGGGTGCGCATGAAGCGTTTTATATGGGTAGCTTTAATAGCGATTGCGATTTCCAGTATAGCCGGATGCGCTCGAAGTTCGCGATTAGCCAATGATATAGACTGGGTGGTCTTTGACGGCGAGCCGTCCAGGGAGAATTAAGCAGAGAGTTTATTTGAGGAGGAGTTATGTTTTCAGATAGGATCCGGGAAGATATCAGGTCTGCTATCGCAAAGGACCCTGCGGCAAAGAGCGCGCTGGAGGTGGTATTGTGCTATCCGGGCGTTCATGCCCTGTGGTTTCATAGGGCGGCGCATTTTCTATATGAAAAGAGGCTGTACATAATTGCCAGGATTATCTCTCACATCTCCAGATTCCTTACAGGTATAGAAATACATCCCGGCGCAAAGATAGGCAGGCGTGTGTTTATAGACCACGGCATGGGCATTGTCATAGGCGAGACCTCTGAGATAGGGGACGACACGCTTCTCTATAAAGGTGTAGTATTGGGCGGGACCAGCCTTGAGAAAGAAAAGCGGCACCCAACCCTGGGGAAGCATGTGGTCGTGGGCTCCAATGCCTGTATCCTGGGACCTGTTACAATAGGCGACGGGGCCAGGATTGGTTCAGGTTCTGTCGTGGTAAAGGATGTGCCGAACGGCGCTACTGTAGTCGGCATACCCGGCAAGGTCGTTGAGAAAAAGACAGCGGAAAAGCTGGCGCTGGACTTTGAGCACGGGAACCTGCCGGATCCAATAGCAGACGTCGTGAAGATCATGCTTAAGATGCAGCATGAATTAGAAGAGAGGCTGAAGACGATCGAGAAAAAACATGCAATAAAGGCCAAGGGCATATTCCATGACTACGAGGAAAAGGCAACAGAAGAGCTCCCCGGCCAATAGTAGGGTCACACCCTGCACGGGAGCAGTGGAAAATAATTGACAAAATGCAGATCATATGATATATTATTTATACCTTGTTGAAAATGGTTTCTGACAAGGCGCAATTGTACGGAAGGAGGAAGTAGAAGTGCCTAAAGGGAAAGTTAAATGGTTCGACAATAAAAAAGGCTACGGCTTCATAACCCCCGAAGATGGCAAGGATGTATTCGTGCATCATTCAGCCATACAAGGAGAAGGTTATAAGAGCTTAGAAGAAGGCCAGGAAGTCGAATTTGATATTGTCCAGGGACCAAAAGGAGAACAGGCGGCTAACGTAACAAAGGCGTCATAAGCTTGTTATAGCTACCTCTGCCCCGTCCGCCGAAAGGCGGACGGGGTTTTTTTTGATATTATGAAGCGTATTTTTATAATCCTTGCGTTTTTAACGATAATTTTGCTTACAACAGCTGTTTATCTAAACAGCTTCAGTGTCCCTTTCCAGTTTGACGACGTAAAGCGCATAGTCGACATAAGGGCGGCGCAGGTCCTTGATGTCAAAGAGGCCTTCCAGCATTCCAAGAGCAGACCCCTTCTTTACCTAAGTTTCGCGCTAAATTTTTATTTCGGGCAACAGGATGTCTTTGGCTACCACCTGCTGAATCTCGCGATCCACATCATCACCTCATCCCTGGTTTTTCTGTTGTGCCTTTCTGTTTTCAGGTCGCCTGGATTCGCATGCCCTGATCTAAAAAAGCACGGAGGTATCCTAGCGCTTTTTTCCGCGCTTATCTTTGCGCTTCACCCGCTCCAGACACAGGCCGTCACCTATATCTGGCAGAGGGGCGAGTCAATGGCAGCCATGTTTTATCTCCTCGCGCTTTTCTTGTATGCGAAATTCAGGCTAAGACAGATCCATAGCCCGGCTAAAAAAGGCGGGATGATTTTATATGCGGCCTGCCTGATATCAATAGCGCTCTCTTCTCTGACAAAAGCGACTGCCTCGACGCTGCCTGTCGCGATATTGCTTTACGAGGTATGTTTTTTGAGTAAAGACGCAAAGGAGTTCAAGATCGCCCTCAGGTTTCTTGCGCCTATTTTAATCTTTACGATCTTTCCGTTGCTCCTTGCCAAATTTGACATAGTGGAGAGTAAGGGTGTTGCCGTCAGGTTCAGTTCACATTACGCGCCTTATTATTATACAAAACTCAGGGTCCTGGCCAATGCATTGCGCCTTATTGTATTACCTATCAATCAAAGGGTGGAATATGATTTCGCGTGGAGTACATCCCTGGGACAGCCTATTTCAACATTTTACAGTCTTATATTTCATCTTTGCCTTATCGGGCTCGCAATAATCAGTTTTAAGCGGCGCCCGCTCGTGTCGTTCGTCATTAGCTGGTTTTACCTGACCCTTATCGGCACAACCATCCTGTTTTTGGATGATCTCTTCTTCGAGCATTATCTATATCCGACGTTATTTGCCTTTGCGCTTGTCGTGCCGGTAGCAACTTTGAATCTGGCCCGGAGGATGCGCATTGACAAAAGGTGGTGGGCGGCCTTTCTTATTATTTTATTGGCAATATATTCAGTTGGCACAATAAAAAGAAATAATGTCTGGCAGACAGAGATATCCCTGTGGGAAGATGCTGTCAGGAAAAGCCCTTATCATGCAAGGTCAAATTACACGCTGGGTGTCTATTATTTTAAGGCCAGGAGATACGATGATGCATTGCGCATGTACAGACTCGCCATGCAATATAAGCCCGATTATCCAGAGGCATATTACCGTCTGGGAGAATATTATTTTGCCCTGGGCGATGCTGAGCGCTCGGTCGTGAATTACAAAAAGGCGATCGAGATCGATCCTGAGTTTTTCGAGGCACACCTGAACCTGGGTTCTGTCTATCTTTACTTAAAAAGATATGCTGAGGCAGAGACGTATTTTAATAATGCGATGAGATTTACGGACAATCCGGATTATAGAAAAAAAATAGCGGGTGTCTTGGAGGAGATAAAACACCATGAGTGAGTTCATGCGCGTGCGGCAAGAGGTCTCTTTGGCTCAGCGGATAAGTGAATATCTGATCATTGACCACAGGACATTCAACGAGCACAGCGGATGAAATTTTTTCCCTTCCTTAAACGTCCTCGCCTTGTAGGGGATGGCCACTTCCCTGATCTTGAAACCCTTTTTGGTGACCTTTGCGTTAAGCTCCGCGTCCGTACCAAACCCCCTGCAAGTGAGTTTTATTCCTTCCAGCGTCTTTTTTCTGAATACCTTGAAGCATGTCATGGGGTCTGTGAGGTGCGTGCCGTTTAAGAGGTTCGTGAGTATGGCGCCAAATCGATTCGCCAGGAAATACGAAAGCCGCATCTTTTCCGGATGTCTTTTGTGCAGGAATCTCGAGCCGTAGACGATATCAGCGCCTTCATTGACGATCGGCCTTATGAGCAGGGGGTAGAGGGTCGGGCTGTATTCCAGGTCCGCGTCCTGGATCAATATTATATCGCCGCTCACGTGGGGTATGCCTGAGGTAAGCGCAGCGCCCTTGCCCTGGTTTTTTACATGGTGTACGACTTTTATAGCAGGGATCACTGATGTCGCCATCCGCACGGTCTTATCAGTCGAGCCGTCGTTTATCAGTATGATCTCTTTCTCTGATATACCGCAGGCAGTAAGGTCCACAGACCTTATCTCAAGCATCACTTTTTGGATGGATTGTTCTTCATTGTATGCGGGGATTAAAATCGAGATTTTCATCCATTAGATTATAGCCCACCCCAGCCTGTTTTGCAATACTTTCATTTTAGTTCTGGACTAAAATGTAAAGTATTTGTATAATATCAACATGACGGGTAAATTCAGAAAGGTGTTGCTGGCAGAACACGATAAGGGCATCGCGGAAATACTGGATTATCTCTTAAGGGCGTGGGATTACGAGGTCCTCGTCGCCAGGGACGGGCAATCGGTTTTAGATATAGTCAGGCACGAGCATCCTGATGTGATCATAGTGGATTCCAACCTGCCAAAGATAGACGGCCTGAAACTCTCCAAGATACTGAAGGAAGATTTTCTCACCGCGCACATCCCGGTAATAATCCTCATAGATAAAAAACAGATAAGAAAGAAGATGCTCGAGATAGAGCAGGGCGTGGACGATTTCATCGTAAACCCGCCTGACCCCATAGACCTGGAGGTCAGGCTGGAGATGGCGCTGCGCAGGAGCGCGCACCAGCTGCACGCAAATGCATTGACCCGGCTGCCCGGAAACAGGCAGATAGAAAAGATAATCCATGAAAAGATAAAAGAAAAGACAGGTTTTTCTGTCGCGTATTACGACATAGATAATTTTAAATCCTTTAACGACAAATACGGATACATGAAGGGTGACAGCGTAATACGCCACACCGCTTATATTATCTCCACGACGGTAAAGAGGTTCGGCAACAGAGACGATTTCGTCGGCCATATCGGAGGAGACGACTTTGTGGTGGTGACCACGCCTCAGCGCGATAGATTAGTGGCGTCTGAATCGATATTGAGTTTCAACCGGCTCATGTCTTTTCATTACAATGCCGAAGACAGGGAGATGGGACATGTCCTTGCAAAAGACAGGAAGGGGAACGTAACAAACACCCCCTTGATGAGCATTTCCGTAGCCATAGTGAACAACAAAAACCATAAGATGGACAATATCGTGGAGCTCATGGAGACGATCTCCGAGATAAAGTGTCACCTGAAGACCCTGCCCGGAAGTAATTTTTTGGTCAATCGCAGGGTGCCTGAGAAAAAGGAACAGGTCCAGGCAAAACAGGCGCCTGCCCAGCAAAAACTTTATAAACGAGAGGCGCGTTTTCAATATAAACCCCTGGGGCAGATACTCGTGGAATCAAAGCTCCTGACTCCTCAGGAACTCGAGACGGCCCTTAATAAACACTGGAGCACTGGCCAGAAAATAGGACAGAGCATCATAGGCCTTGGCCTGGCCAGCTCAGGGGACATTGCAAGGGCGCTGGAGCTTCAGCTGAACATACCGCATTTTGATATAACCAAATTAAAAAAGCACGAGGCAGTGGGGGAGATCTTGAACAAGATACCGCTCGACTTGATGAAGGCCCATGGTATCATACCTGTTAATAAAGAGAAGAACGTGATAAGCCTTGTCATGCTTAACCCAAAGGATATAGAGGCAATGGACAAGGTAAAAAAATTTACCGGATGCAGTATAGCCCCGTTTTTTGTCTTGGAAAAGGAATTTAAAGAGGTCTGGGGGAAGGTAATAAAAGAAGCCGATAAAGGCGATTAGCGTCGGCTTTTCATCGCTCGGCAACCCAGCCGCCATATCCGCTTTATGCGAACTTAGGCCTGTTGGCTTTGCGCCCCCTGATTTCTCTAGGGTTTGCCCTTATCGGCTAA
>JABMRA010000094.1 GCA_013202925.1 Candidatus Omnitrophota bacterium
CAGAACGTCGTAAGACAGTTCGGTCTCTATCTATTACACGCGCAGGATGTCTGCGGAGATATGTCCCTAGTACGAGAGGACCGGGATATACGAACCAATGGTGTTCCAGTTGTCGCGCCAGCGGCAGTTGCTGGGTAGCTAAGTTCGGAAAGGATAAGCGCTGAATGCATATAAGCGCGAAGCCTCCTCCAAGATTAGACATCCCCTCCTTCGGGAGATAAGGTACCTTGTAGATGACGAGGTTGATAGGCCGGGGGTGTAAGGCCCGTAAGGGTTTTAGCTGACCGGTACTAATCTACCGAACGGCTTGACCACGTATTAGTTTATTAGTTTAATAAGCATTACTGATGGATTTCCGGAGTGACTTTGCTGGAGGGGATACACCCGTTCCCATTCCGAATACGGTAGTTAAGCCCTCTTAGGCCGATGGTACTACACTGGCAACGGTGCGGGAGAGTAGGTTGTTGCTCCGGTTTAATATTAAGGCCGTCCACTTTTTTAGTGGACGGCCTTTTTTGTTTACAAAAAGTGCAGTGACAAACAATATCCTTCATGGTAACATTGAATAAGCCTATGAAAAATATAGCAGCCTTTCTTCAGCCCATGTTTTTCTACCTCCTGATAGCCGGTTCTTTTTTTCTATCCCTGGTCCAGCTGGAAAATTACGATATATGGCTGCACCTTAAGACGGGGGAATGGATAATAAACAATCTGGCGGTCCCTCATACCCAGCTTTTTTCTTACTCTATCGGTGCTATTTCATGGGTTGATCATAGCTGGTTTTTTCAGGTTCTAATCTTTATTGTATATAAATTTTTAGGTGGTGTGGATTCTTTAGTCTTTTTCAGGGCTGTCGCAGTGAGTCTGGTATTGTGGATCACTTTAAAGGGTTTTTTGAAAAAGGTCTATTTTCCTGTTTTTTTGGTGGTGGCAGGGTTATTTTCTGTATTATTTTTAGATAGGGTGCCTGTACGTCCGGAACTGGTAAGTGCGTTTTTCCTGGCCATTTATCTTTATATTTTGTTTAATAAAAAGAATCTTTTGATGCTTATACCCATTCAATATCTGTGGGTTAATATGCATGGTTATTCCATGCTCGGACCTGTTTTATTATTCTTTTTTATCCTTTCAGAATTCATCAAGGATAGATTTAAACTTCCATTCGACTGGAATAAGGTCAAATTTATCGACGATAAAATAACATATAATAAGAGCCTGGTTGTTCTGACCATCACGGCCTTTTTGTTTCTACTCAGCCCTTATGGCACCGATGCCTTCCGGTACCCTCTCTTCGCAATAAAGACCTTTTTTGAAGGCGCTAATAATTTCTATTACGTGAGCGAGCTTTACCCTTCATCATTATTTGATATCCTTTTTACGCAAAGGCATGTATTGTTGACATCCACAATAGTCATATATATGCTATCGTTTTTATGGAATATAAGAAGAATAAATTTGTTCAACATTTTTATTTTTGTTGTTTTTTTTCTGATGTGTTATGCGGCCAGCAGACACAAGGGATTTTTTGCAATCGTTTCGTGTTTTTGTATCCTTGATAATTTTAGAGCGAGCAGTCCGCAGTCTCTGAAAGGCTGTTTTAAATTTCGCTACCTAAGGGTTTTATCAATAGTAGTGGCTTTTTTGATCGGGTTTTATATTCTATGGCAACAGCTTTCCAAGGCTAGGGAGTTGCAGAATCAGTATGTATACAGTAGCGATCTATCATCGAAGAATTATATGTATGGAATCAACCAGAGCAGATATCCTGAAAAGGCAGCTGATTTCATACTCGAAAATAATATAAACGGGCCTCTTTTTAATGGTTTTAATATCGGGGGATATCTGATCTGGAGGCTCTATCCTTCTTATAAGGTTTTTGTGGACGGCAGGACCGAGATGTATGGTAAAAGATTTATGGATGTATTCGTGCGCTCAATGGTCGATTTTAAAAGATGGGAAGAATTGGACGAGAGGTATGGTTTTAATGCGGTTGTCCTTGATTATAGCAGCGCGGATTTTTATCACCATATTATTAAAAGTTTATACGATAGTGATAAATGGAAATTGGTTTATTTTGGTGATGTAGCAATGATTTTTGTCAAAGACAATTCGATTAATAGGCACATTATTTCTTCGTATGAGATATTATTTGAAAATATGCAGGACGATCAGGCCGGGGATTATAGCAGGGAGGCCTCGGTATATCCTGGGTATTTTTTGAATAAGGCGAGGTTTTTCATAAATGCCATGAACATGCCTGGGTTGACATTGAGAAGTATGCAAAAGGCCGAATTTATAAATCCGGAATGTTATGAGGTTTATCAATTGCTGGGGTATACATACTTTAAAATGGGGAGATTTGAAGAAGCAAAGGCCGCCTTTAAAAGGTCATTAGAGATCAATCCCCGTATAGCTGAACCCTATATTAATCTGGGATCCGTGGCCGCAGAAAGCGGACTCTATGAAGAGGCCCATTATTTGTATAAACATGCGCTTCGTTTAGATAAAAACAATAAAATCGCCAGAGATAATTTGAATAGATTGCCATATCTCCCTTGACTTGACAGCTGTCACTGCCTGCTTGTCAAGTCAAGGAATTTCTCCCTTTACTCCCCGTCCCTTTTATGCTACAATAAAAATCTACAAATTTAATCAAACTCCACAAAACAACGCTAGGGGGAGGCATATCTTGGCGGACCAAACTATTAAAGATATAAGAAATATAGCATTAATATCCCACGCAGGGAGCGGCAAGACCTCTCTGGCAGAGGCGATCCTTCACAATGCCGGCGCAACCAGCCGCTTTGGCAAGGTCGAGGACGGGACTACTATCAGCGATTACTCTGATGACGAAAAAGAGAGAAAGGTCTCGATCAACGCAAGCGTATTGAGCTTTGACTATAAAGGCAAGCAGATAAATATGATCGATACGCCCGGGTATGCGGATTTTACAGGAGAGGTGTTGAGCTCGCTGCCTGCTGTTGACGGCGCGATTGTCCTTATAGATGCGTGTGAAGGGATCGAGGTCGGAACTGAAAAGGTCTGGGGCCTCGCAGACGAACACAAACTCAGCCGCCTGATACTTATTAATAAGATGAACAAGGAGAATATAAATTTTGACGAGACGCTCAGTAACATAAAAAACAGGTTGGGTAAGGGCTGTGTACTTGTGACCATGCCCGTAGGCGCTGGATCAGATTTTAAAGGCGTGGTGGATCTCATGGACCTCTCCAGCGTGGATGCGGCTGGACCAGACAAGGAAAGAGCCGCAGGGCTTAGGGATGCATTGATAGAAGTGATCGCTGAAAAGAATGACGAGCTGCTGGAAAAATATCTGGAAGGCAAGGAGCTGACGCCGGAAGAGATAAAGAATGGATTCAAAAAAGGCGTTGCATCAGGCGAGATATTTCCTGTTTTTTGCGGCGCGTCCATCCTGGACATCGGCATAAAAGAAATCCTGTCAGCCATAATAGATACCTTGCCCTCCCCCGACGAAAGGCCCGCAAGGATTGTTAAAGATGCAAAGACGAACGAGGACAAAGAATTAAAATCAGATCCTGCCGCGCCATTTGCCGCCTATGTATTCAAGTCTATCTCCGATCCTTACGTGGGCCAGCTCACTGTATTCAGGGTATTTTCGGGCAGCATTAAATCAGATACAAATTTTTATAATGCAACCAAGCAGTCCAGGGAAAGGATAGGTCCGCTTTTGAACCTGTTCGGCAAGGAGCAGAAGTCAGTTACAGAGGCCGTGGCAGGCGACATAGTAGCTGTTGCAAAATTGAAAAACACATCTACGGGCGATTCGCTCTGCACGGATAAAGAGCCGGTACTGTTTCCCAAGGTCGTTTTTCCCGAGCCTGCCATATCATTCTCGGTCAAGCCAAAGACGCGTTCGGACGAAGACAAGATCTCTATTGCGCTCCAAAAGCTCGTGGCCGAAGACAATACTTTTATGATGCAGAGGGACGAGCAGACAAAGGAATTACTCGTATCAGGCATGGGAGACCTTCATCTTGACATAATGATAAACCGGCTCAAGAAAAGATTTCATGTTGAGGTGGACGTAGGAACGCCAAAGGTCGCTTACAAAGAGACGATTAAAAAAATGGCAAAGGTCCAGAATAAATACAAGCGCCAGACAGGCGGACACGGTCAGTATGGGGACGTGTGGATACAGATTGAACCAATGGAGAGGGGCAAGGGTTTTGAGTTCGTTGACAAGATCGTAGGCGGCGCAATACCAAGAAATTATATCCCGTCCGTAGAGAAGGGCGTGCTGGAGGCCATGTCCAGGGGTATTGTTTCCGGCTATCCCATGGTTGATGTAAGGGTCACTCTTTACGACGGATCGTATCACGATGTTGATTCTTCTGATATGGCATTCAAGATAGCAGGCTCCGGCGCGCTCAAGAAGGCAGCGCTTGAGGCAGGGTCGTGTCTATTGGAACCTGTCATGGACGTGGATGTTATTGTGCCTGATGAGTTCATGGGCGATATAACTGGCAACCTGAGTTCGCGGCGCGGCAAGATCGCCGGCATGGATGTGCAGGGTAAGAGCCAGGTCGTAAAGGCAAAGGTGCCGCTTGCGGAGATGTTCAAATACGCCTCTGAGCTCAAGTCAATGACCGGCGGCAGGGGTTCGTACACCATGAGGTTCTCTCACTACGAGGAAATGCCTCATAAAGCAGCACAGACTATTATCGCAAAATACGAGGAGCAGAAAAAGGCAGAGCAGGAGAAATAGTAAGGGGGGAGTTAGATGTCAGGTCATTCAAAATGGGCGAGTATAAAGCATAAAAAGGCGGCCACGGATTCAAAGCGCGGCAAGATATTCACCAAGCTTATAAAAGAGATAACAATTGCTGCCCGTAGCGGCGGCGAACCGGATAAGAATCCCAGGCTGCGCACAGCCATTGACAGGGCCAAACAGGCAAACATGCCTGCGGACAACATCGAGCGCGCTGTAAAAAAGGGCACAGGCGAACTCGAAGGCGTTACCTATGAAGAGTTTACCATAGAAGGGTACGGCCCGGGCGGCGTCGCGATAATGGCGGAGGTCTTGACGGACAATAAAAACCGCACCACCGCAGACATCAGGACTATCTTTTCTAAAAAGAACGGCAATGTAGCTGGCGCGGGTTCGGTCAATTGGATATTTGAGAAAAAGGGCTACATAGAGGTGGATAAAAAAAGCGCATCCGAGGATAAGGTAATGACTATTGCCCTTGATGCCGGGGCGCAGGACATGGAAACAGAAGAAGAGGTCTATAGCATCACCACAGACCCAAAGGATTTTGAAAAGGTCAAAAAGGCCCTCGAGGCCAGCGGCATCAAGCCAATAAGCGCAGAAACGACAAAGATCCCCAAGAGCACCGTAAAGTTGACAGGCGAGGACGCAAGGCATATACTTGCCCTTGTCGAGGCATTGGAGGACTCGGACGACGTGCAGAACGTGTATGCGAATTTTGACGTGCCGGATGATCTCGTGAATCGTGAATCGTGATTCGAATCACGAACAACGAACAACGAACAACGAAATTATGCGCATTCTTGGAATAGACCCGGGATTGGGAATCACAGGATACGGGCTTATCAAGCTTTCAGGTAGGGGCAGGGATCTAGAGGTAGTCGAGGCAGGCGTTATCCGTTCCAACGCAAAACACAAAATAGAAAAACGCCTCTCAGGGATCCATAGAAAGATCGTAGATTTAGTAAAGGACACGAGGCCGGATGTTGTTATTTTGGAGCAGATTTATTCTCATTACAAGCATCCGCGCACCTCGATTCTAATGGGGCATGCGCGCGGCATAATATGCCTCGCGGTAGAGCAGCAAAAGGTAGCGCTCGTAGGTTATCCGAGCACGAGAATAAAAAAGGCAATCACAGGCAGGGGTCATGCGTCAAAGCAGCAGATCCAGCGCACGGTCACAAGCCTGTTAAATCTTAAGAAGCTGCCGGAGCCGTTTGATGTCACGGATGCGCTGGCCCTGGCTATGGCCCACGCAAATATCGTCATGCACAGCCATAGTTTACATCCGTCTAGGCGGATGTAAACTTACTGGGTAGCGGCTGGAGAAGGATATATGATCTGTCGGATCTCAGGAAAATTGATACAGAGGCGCGAGGATTCAATAGTCCTGGACGTGAATGGTATATCGTATGAGGTCCTGATCCCGGGCGCAGTGATGCATTGCCTGGAAGGCCGGGTCAGCGAAGACAATATCCTGTCTTTGATCGTGTATCATTATCTTCAGGTAGAGCCGTCCAGGGGGTTCCCGTTCCTGATAGGTTTTTTTAACGAGATAGAAAAGGAATTTTTTGAAAAATTCATAACAGTCTCTGGCATAGGTCCAAAGGCAGCGGTGAGGGCCTTGAAGGTGCCCATATCCACGATTGCCCAGGCAATAGACGTTGGCGATGTCTCTTTTTTAAAATCCCTTCCTGGCATAGGAGAACAGAGGGCAAAGGAGATCATAGCAAAACTTCAGGGAAAGGTCGGTAAGTTCGGGCTTATTCAGGACAATGTTGCCGCAGGGGTTTTAGCAAGGGGCAAGGAAGACATACAGCAAGAGGCGCTGGACGTGCTTTTGCAGCTCCAATATAAAAAGACCGAGGCAAAGAATATGATACAGCAGGCCCTGATCCGTAACCCTGACATAAAGACATCCGAGGACCTGCTGAATGAGGTCTATAAACAGAAGACCAAAAGGTGACTTTGCGCAACAGCGCAAAGTCATTGCGAGGTGACCATTAAATCGACCCTACGAAGCAATCGCATGTGAGATTGCTTCGATAGCTCACATACATGGCTACCCTCGCAATGACGAGGTTGACATATGGCAAAGAAAGAAATAAAGGACGATCGCGAACGATTGATAACCAGCCAGGAAACAGAGGAAGAGGTAGTATTCAATATCTCCCTCAGGCCTGAAAATCTGCAGCACTTCGTTGGCCAGAAACATACCCTGGAGAATCTCATGATCGCAATCAAGGCAGCAAAGAAAAGGAAAGAGACTCTCGATCACATCCTGCTTTCAGGCCCGCCTGGATTGGGCAAGACCACGCTTGCCCATATAATCGCGCATGAGATGGGTTCGAAGATCACTGCTACCTCAGGCCCTGCCATAGAAAGGGCAGGCGACCTCATCGGCATCCTCACCAATCTCGGCGAGGGCGACTGCCTTTTTATCGACGAGATCCACAGGCTTTCCAAGGTGGTTGAAGAATTCATCTACCCGGCCATGGAGAATTACCAGATAGATTTTTTGATTGATAAAGGGCCGTACGCCAAGACCATAAAGTTCAATCTTAAAAGATTCACGCTTGTCGGCGCCACGACGCGGGCAGGGTTTTTGACCGCGCCATTAAGAGGCAGGTTCGGCATTTTCTATCACCTGGATTTTTACGAGGTAGAGGACCTTGTCAAGATTATCGAGCGTTCTGCGAAACTCCTGGACGTCAGTCTCGATAAAGAAGCCGCGCATGAGATTGCCAGGCGTTCGCGCGGCACCCCGAGGGTTGCGAACCGCCTTCTGCGCAGGGTCAGGGACTACAGTGATGTGAAAGGCGGGACCAAAGTAGACAAAAAGACCGCTCAAGACGCGCTCCAGTCGCAACGCATAGATTCAGCCGGCCTCGACGAAATAGATAGAAAGGTCCTTAAGGCAGTAATTGATTTTTATGACGGCGGTCCGGTTGGCATAGAGTCTCTCGCAGCGACACTGAACGAAGAGAGCGACACCATAGTGGATGTGGTGGAGCCGTTTTTATTGAAAACAGGTTTTATGAAACGCACACCCAGGGGCAGAGAGGTCACCAAGCGGGCGTACGAGCACCTGAAGTTGCCCTATAAGAAAGAATCCCAAAAAGAATTCTTCTAATGTGGCTATGAGACTGTTGCTACACATCTGTTGCGGCCCCTGCGCTCTATATCCAATAAAACAACTCGCAGCAGGTAGATTTAAAGAGATCACCGGCTTTTATTATAATCCCAACATCCATCCGCCGAGCGAATATAAAAGGCGCAGGAATGCCCTGGCTGAGGCCGAGGCCAGGCTTGGTTTTAAAGTCATATACCCGCCTTACAAGATGGAGGAATATTTCAGGAAGATCGTATCAAAGGAGGATCCGCCCGATAGATGCAGGCTTTGCTGGGAGCTGCGGCTTTCAGAGACAGCTGATTTTGCGAAAGAGAACGGATTCAGCGCATTCACGACAACGCTCCTGATAAGCCCGTACCAAGATCATGGGCTTGTGAAAGACATAGGCGAGGCCATAGCGGGCAAAAAAGGCGTAGAGTTTTATTATGAAGATTTTCGGAAGGGCTTCAGGGCGTCGCAGGAGGATGCAAAAAAGTCTGATATGTACCGCCAGAAATACTGCGGCTGTGTTTTCTCTGAACTGGAACGCGTCAAAGATGTCTAACTTTACAGAGAGACTATGGGAGCCCGGCACCCATAGTCTCTCAAGACTCCTAATAAGCGGATAGAGATGAGTGATTTAAGCGGATTTGGCAAGATATTGATTCTTTCGGGTGGGATTTTGGCGATCATGGGCCTGCTATTTACGTTCGCGGGTAAGATCCCGTGGGTAGGCAGGCTCCCAGGCGACATATATATAAAAAAAGAAAATTTTAGTTTTTATCTTCCGCTCGCCACCTGTATCCTTTTAAGCATCGGCCTCTCCTTGATCCTGTTCTTCATAGGTAGACGACGATGAGGCGCAGGGTCTTCATTCCCTTTTTTCTTGTAGTGGCGCTGTTCGCGCGTCCCGCCTCTATTCACGCAATGGGAACGCCCCCGCCGCATAAACATATCCCTCTCCGCGTCCTGGTAGTAAAAGCCGCTGAAAAAATAGATCTACGCATAAAAGGACCTTATAGGATAGTTGATTTTGAGACAGAGGGACTTCTGGAAGAAGATACCGGTTTAAGAGGGCGCGTTGTATCCGAGAGTGATATTGCCTCAGAGGGCATAAAGATTTTATCCGAAAATAAGACGCGCATCTATATCAACAACCGCCTGTTTCGCGGCAACATCGATATTATAAAAAACAAAGACGCGAAATTGATGGTCGTTAACCACATTGATTTAGAGGAGTATCTTTACGGGGTGCTCTATCACGAGGTCTCGCATCGCTGGCCTATGGAGGTTTTAAAGGCGCAGGCAATAGCCGCGCGCACCTATGCCCTCTACCAAAAACTCGTCAGCAAAAATAGATATTACGACCTTTTCGCGGATATATATTCTCAGGTCTATGGCGGCAGGCAGTCCGAGACATTGAGCACCAGGCGCGCCGTAAATTCAACGCTGGGCATGGTCCTGGCATACGACGATATGGTATTTCCTGCCTATTATCACGCAACCTGCGGCGGCCGCACCTCAGACGCCAGCACTATATGGGATATCAACACACCCTGCCTGCGGGGCGTGGAGTGCGGTTTTTGCAAGATGTCACCGCATTATCAATGGAAAAAGGAAATGACCGTAGATGAGATACGGGAGAAATTGAGAGATGCGGGTTATAAAATCGATATCATCTCTATCGAGGTACTCGATAGAGATACGGCAGAGAGGGCGCTTAATGTTTTAGTGAAGGGGAAAAGCGGTACTGTTGAATTAAAAGGCAATAAATTCAGGTTGCTGTTAGGGCCAAACAACTTAAAGAGCGCAAATTTTGAGATAGAAAAAAAAGGCAAATACGTAAAATTCTACGGCAAGGGTTGGGGCCATGGCATAGGCATGTGTCAATGGGGCGCGTTTGGCATGGCCAGGCATGGCTGGAAGGCAGAGGAGATCCTGGGGCATTATTATCAGGGCGCAGAGATCGTCAGGGTGGAAGAGTGAAGCTGTCAGAATTTGATTACAATCTGCCAAAGGAATTGATTGCTCAGTATCCTAGCAAGGAGCGCGATGGATCAAGGCTTTTGGTCCTGCATAAGGATACAGGCAGGATAGAACACAGGGTTTTTAGGGATATCGTCGAGTACTTTCGCAAGGGCGATTTACTGGTGTTGAACAATACCAGGGTCGTGCCGGCAAGGCTCTTAGGGAGGAAGGAGACAGGCGGAAGAGTAGAGGCATTGGTGTTAGATGTCAGTGAAGAGTGTAAAGTGAAAAGTGAAAAGCACAGCTTGGAAGTTTTATTGAAACCTGCGAGGGGCTGTAACGTTGGAAGCAAGTTGATTTTTGGCAATGGGGAATTAAAGGCGGAGATATCCAGCATAAAAGACGGCAGGCGGTTTTTAAGATTCCAGTGCAACGGGGATTTTGAAGGGTTGCTGGAAAGATTGGGCAAGATGCCATTGCCGCCGTATATAAAACGCCAGCCAGAGAGTTCCGATAGGGATAGGTACCAGACGATATATGCCTCTAAGAAAGGCGCTGTTGCTGCCCCTACAGCAGGCCTGCATTTTACAGAGGACATCCTGAGCCGCGTTTCCGAAAAAGGCACGGACATAGAATATGTTACACTGCATGTCGGCTATGGCACGTTCAAACCAGTAAAATGTGAGGATATAACAGGCCATAAAATGGAGAAAGAGTATTTTGAGGTAAAGAATGAAGTAATTGAGAAATTGAAAAACAGAGTCGGCCGGACAATAGCAGTCGGCACAACAACATGTAGAGCTTTAGAAGCTATTATTCCATGCCTCGAATCACGAATCACGAATCACGAATCACGATATAGCGGCTGGACAAATTTATTTATCTATCCGGGATATGAATTCAAGGCAGTGGATGCGCTTTTGACAAATTTTCATCTGCCGCGCACAACACTACTCATGCTTGTGAGTGCGTTTTGCGGCAGAGAGCTTTTGCTCAAGGCCTACAGAGAGGCAATAGCGAAACAATACAGGTTCTATTCATACGGCGACGCCATGCTGATTATTTAGCGTATAGCGTTTAGCGGATAGCGTATAGGGAAAAAGAAATTTTTTCTAAACGCTAAAAGGTGAGCTTATGATAGTTGTCAAAGGC
>JABMRA010000095.1 GCA_013202925.1 Candidatus Omnitrophota bacterium
CTCATCACTTATCTCCGATAATTCTTCAAATTTCGGAAGCCTTGAAGCAATTACCGGCCTTCTTGCGCCCAGCGCCAGATGAAGAACGCCTGATATAGCCCTGTTTTCTTCATGATAAGGAAATAGTACTACATCAGCAGCTCCCAGCAAATACGGCAAATCTTCATTCGGGCAATACATTTTGTCATATAAAACATATTTTTTTAATCCCATATCTTTTATTTTTTTAGGGAGAGAGCTTGCATATTTTCTATCCGAAGGACTGGCATTGGGCGCAAGACCACCTGAGATATGGAGGCGCACGTCGGTTCTTGTCTTTAATATCTTCGCAAAAGTCTTAAGCGCTACATGTATACACTTGTGTTTTTTTATGAAACCAAAGCAGACAAGCAGTTTTACATTTGGAGGCAATCCTAATCTATTTCGGGAAATACTTTTACTCTTATTAGTAATCAATGTGCCATGGGGAATAACAGTAATTTTTGATGCCTGCACACCGATACGGTTAAGTATCAGGCTCTGTGACACAGAATGCACTATAATATTATCAACAAGCTGCGATAATCTGCCGACATAAGATTCTTCAATTTGGCCTCTTTTTGAAAATTGGGCAGGAATCAGGCAATGAAATGTTATTATTTTCCTGGTATTTTTGCCTAACTTATGTAAAAGCAATAACAGCCGTTCATCAAATCCGTATATTTTATACTCATGCTGAATATGCAGTATATCGATATCATTAGTATATTTAAGGATTTGATCTGCATAATTCTGTTTTCTATTCCAGCAGGGAATGACTTTATATCTTTTCCTTTGACGGGGGACAGATTCATCTTCAGCAAGTATTGTGATATCGGAAGACGGCTCAATTTTTTTTACTGCCTTTGCAAGATAATATGAATATGCCGCTATGCCGCATTTTTGCGGTACATAGGGAGAGATGTAAGCTACTTTCATTTAAGGATCCAATATTCCATTTAAACTTTCAGTTGCGATATAGTTAACTGTTTTGTATATTTTTCTATTATTTCTCAAGCATCTTATTTCTGCCGACAACTGTATCTTAAAATAACCCAAGCACATCCTTCATGTCCGCATAAGCAACGCCAATCACTGTATCCGCTGCTCCGTAGTAAACAAGCAATTGGCCGTCTTTTTCAACACAGCCGCAGGTAAAAGTTACATTGGAAACATCGCCTATTTTTTCATATTCTTCACCGGGCTCAAGCACCGGTTCCGGGTGGCGGTATACAACTTTAGTCGGATCTTCAAGATCCAGAAACGCAATACCTAACCGGTAACACATCTTGTTATCAACTGCATGATATACGATAAGCCAACCCTTTTCTGTTTTTATCGGAGTAGCCCCGCCACCGATCTTCCACTTTTCCCATCCGTGGCCCTGAGGGGACATGACGATTGTATTATCTCTGAATTCTTTTAAATCTTCCGAAAAACCTATCCATATATGCTGCGGGATCCTGTGCATGAGGACATATTTTCCCTTGATTTTTTCAGGGAACATCGCCGCATCTTTATTGTCTGTAAATGGAAAGGGGTATATCCTTTCGCTCCAATTCCATCTCTTATTCAGAAAATCATCTACCGAGATAGAGGAAATCGCTATCTGCACCCATTTAAGCTGTCGTTCCATTCCAGGGACCATGCCGTATGCCGAATACGTCATGTACAGCCGGTCGCCTATCATCGCGATCCGGGGGTCTTCTACTCCGAAACAGTCCACATCTGAATCAGGGGATACACCAAAGATCGGCTTATCGAGCCGCTCATCAATAATAAAACCGTCTTTTGAAGAAGCGTATCCGCACCTTGAAATACCGCCCTTGCAGCCTCTGGCCCTGTAAACAAGGTGCACTGTACCATTAATATTAACTGCCGCCGTATTGAAAACAACGAGCGCCTCCCAATCATGCTCAATTATCGGTTCCAATACCGGGTTCTTTTTGTATCTTTCTAATGTAAATGCCACAATAGCTCCTTTCTGAAAATCAACCTGTAAGTTTCTTAAACAGCTCGATGAACTTCCCGGCTACTGCAGTAGCTGAGTTTTCTTTAATAAACTTTTCTCTTCCTTTGTTTATCACCTCATACCGCTTATCTTTATCAAAGACGGACTTTATCCCTGAAACAAGCTCTTTCGTACTGGTGAAACTAATAATAGCGTCACCGAACATAACCGTAAAATCAGACGCTAACGCAACAATAGGGCATCCTGATCCCAGACACTGGAATATTGTGCTTGAAAGGACAACCCGGCCGACATTGGGTTTGTTAACTACTAATACGTCAACAGCCTGAAGATACTCGTAAAGTTTATTGATATCCGGAGCATCCACTCTTATTTCTATATCTGCAATACTGCTCGGCTTAAATGCTTTGAGCAGTTTTAGCGACCTGTCGTGGTTCGTAATCCCTAATATGTGAAGCGGATAGTCATTTTTTAGCGACGAAATAGCAGGTATAAGAGGCGCGACCATCTGTGAAGCCGGGCCGAATGTTAATACAATTTTTTTATCTTGAGGTAGTCCCAGTTTTTCTCTGGCAGCTTTTTTATCTCCGGTCTGCATATTATGCGCCGGATATGGGATCATATGAATCTTGTCTTTGTCATACGCCTTTTTTAAAAAGTTTATATAGCGGCTGTCAAAAGAAACAATTGCATCCCAATCAAACTGATAAAAAGACGGATCCTCTGCCAGAGCGCCGTCATGAACCACATTTATTGTTTTTGCTTTTTTCCTGATCCTGTGAAAGATTTTACCGAGCAAATCTTTCGGCAGCATACCGAGATCCTCTACTATGAAATAATCATACTCCTCTGTAAGGAACGGCACCGGATTAAGCCGCGGAGGTTTTGCGTTACTTGTTGTCATGCAACGCGTTACATAGTCTTCGTTTTCACCGGTGATACTGGTCCCGTGGAAACTGTCTTCATAAAATGTAAACACTTTCAGCTGGTGACCCTGTTCAATAAAAGCCCTGCCTATCATTTCACTGTGATAAGAAGCCCCGGAATCCGTATTCCATCCACCCATAATTGCTATTTTCATAATGCGTCCTCTTGTGCATGAACAGAAGCGCTTGCTTTTAGAAAAAATTTTTATAGCTTTCCGCCGTATACACTATACAGGTATTTATTATAGCCGGATTACTGAAATAAACAAGGGAATTTGGACCTTTAGAGAGACTTATTCCTCGTCAAAAATGCCCTTCGACAAGGCTCAGGGCAATGGTGAGCGAAGTCGAACCATGCCTGCTCTCCGAAGCAGTCCCTAGCGCATAGACGGACTGGGGATTAAAGTCAAAAACTTACTATTCATCCGCAAAAGAGCTTTTTCAAGCTCTCTTTATGGAGTATCTTAAGGGCTCGAAGTATATGCTTTCTGTTCTGCGGATTCTTGTATTGTAATAGCGCCCTTTGCATTGTCCTCTCGCTCTGGGTTTTAGCTACATACATATTTTTACCGGTAAGCGGATTTTTTTCGGTGTAATACATGGAGCTTGAGATGGTCATAGGCAAAGGTATATAATCCTGGACCTGTTCGGGATGAATATGATTTTTTGCCAGATATACCGCCAGCTTAAGGGCATCTTCCAGGCGCGCTCCCGGATGGCCTGATATAAAATAATTCACAAGGTACTGTTTCTTGCCTAACCGCTTATTAACCGTTTGAAACCTATCGATAAATTTTTCATATATCTTAAATTGAGGCTTGTTCATAAGTTCTAGGACCGAACCAGTGCAGTGTTCCGGAGCGACTTTCAGCTGTCCGCTTACGTGGGAGGCGCACAATTCACGCAGATATCCATCCGAATAGCGATCGATTAATAAATCGTATCGCACGCCGCTTCCGACAAATACATGTTTTACTCTGGGCACCCTTCTTAACTCCTTCCAGAGGCGGATCGAGTGCTCATAGCCTAATGTAAGGTTTTTGCATTTTTCAGGCACGAGGCATCGCTTGTTACGGCATGCGCCAGTTTCTTTCCATGAAGGGCACATTGCCATATACATATTTGCCGTCGGGCCGCCGATGTCGGTGATCGTCCCTCTAAATTTTTTATCTTCGGCGATTGCGGCTATCTCTCTCACTACCGACTTAATGCTGCGGCTCTGTATAATTCTGCCTTGATGCAGATATAAGGAGCAAAAACTGCATCCGCCTGAGCATCCGCGATGAGAAGTAACCGAATTTCTTACTGTTTCAAATCCCGGGATGCCGCCGTCTTTATCATATACAGGGTGCCAATTTCGCATATAGGGCAGGGCGTATATCCTGTCCATTTCTTCCGTGGTAAGTGGAGACGCAGGGGGATACTGCACGAGGAATCTATCGCCGCACTTTTGAGCGATCGCCTTACCGGAAATCGGATCAGATTCAGAATAAATAGCCTTAAAGGCGTCATTAAAGGCATCCTTATCCTGGAATATTTCCTCAAAAGAAGGGACTAAAACATAATCCTTGAGGCCGTCCAAGGACTTTCGGGTAATGACTGTGCCGCTGATATTTTCCAGTCCGGTTGCGCCGGCTGAGTCTTTCAGGCGATAGGCTATTTCTAAAATCTGTTTCTCGCCCATTCCATAAACAAGTATGTCGGCTTTTGAATCCAGAAGCAGTGAGCGCCTCACCCTGTCAGACCAGTAATCGTAGTGAGCGAGCCTTCTCATGCTCGCCTCTATGCCGCCGAGGATAATCGGGACGCCCTTAAACGCCTCCTGTAACTTATTCGCATATACGATGCTTGCCCTTTCGGGCCTAAGAAGCGCCCGTCCTCCAGGTGAATAGTCATCCACGTTGCGGATTTTTTTATTCGCGGTGTATCTGGCAAGCATAGAATCGATATTGCCTGCCGTCACGCCAAAAAATAGTTTCGGCCGGCCCAATCTCTTAAAATCGTCGAGCATCCGCCAATCCGGTTGAGCTATGATGCCGACCTTGAACCCAGCATCCTCCAGCACCCGCCCTATAAGCGCAGCGCCATACGACGGATGGTCGACATAGGCATCACCTGTCACCAGTATAATATCAAGCTCACTCCAGCCGCGCTTCTTTAAGTCCTTTTTCGATATTGATAGAAAATCTCTCATATAGAATATATTATAACCCTTAACTGCGGAAAGAGCCATGGCTCGTTCAACACAGCCAAAATAAGCAAAGAAAGCATTTAATTGGTCTTATTCTTCATCAATATGCTCGAATTCTTCGCCTAAATACCGATTAAATGCCGGCGATTAAATAATAGCCAATATGGAGATAAAGAGATATGTTTAATCGTGGGATTTGCTTAATTGATTAAGGAGCGTTTTATTGTGGGATATTAGGGCTAATTTCTTCTTTGTGGTCCAACGTTTAATTTGAGCTTCGCGTGTTTGAGCGCAGGATCTATCTTTGCGTGTTTCCTTATAGACAAGTTCAACCGGCCTGCGAATACTGGTGTAATGTCCTCCCTTGCCGGTATTGTGTTCTTTTAGTCGACGAGGAATATCAGTCGTGCTGCCTGTGTATAAGCTGCCGTCTTTACAGCGGCGTATGTAGATATACCACATATTATGTTGTTGTGGCCCTTCGACGCGCTCACTTCGTTCGCTTGCTCAGGACCATGGTGAGCCGTTCGACAAGCTCACGATGCTTCGAACGGTGCTGAGCGCAGTCGAAGCACAAGGAAAACCTCTCCATTTTTAACAACAGAGAGGTTTTTCCGCGTCGAACCATGTCC
>JABMRA010000096.1 GCA_013202925.1 Candidatus Omnitrophota bacterium
GACACGCTGTCTGCGCTTGTGGCAAATCTGGCAGACGCGGATCTATTGATAATGCTGACAGACGTTGAGGGGTTGTGCATCGGCGGCAGCAAGGGCAAAGGATGCGTGGATGTGGTGAGTAAGATCGATTCCCGCATCGAGAAGGCGGCGAGCGGCACGGACAAAGAGCATTCGCTTGGCGGCATGAAGACAAAGCTGGAGGCCTGTAAGATCGCGATGGCATCCGGCGTGCATTGCGTGATTGCAAACGGCCGAAAGAATGATGTGCTTTTGAAGATCCTGAAGGGTGACAAGGTAGGCACGGTTTTTGTGCCCAAGAAGGCAAAGATGCAGGCGCGGAAGAGGTGGATCGCGTATAATGCCAAGGCGCAGGGCAAGGTCATTGTTGACGATGGCGCAAAAGAGGCATTGGTGAAGAAAAACAAGAGTCTCCTGGCCTGCGGCGTAAAGGCAGTGGAGGGCAGGTTTTCGTACGGCGACGTTGTTTTGATTTGCGGCGGCGACGGCGTAGAATTCGCCAGAGGCCTTTCCAATTATAGCGCGGAGGATTTGGATAAGATAAAAGGCATGAGCACAAAAGAGGCGGAAAAGCTCGTGCAGCAGAATTTTTATCAGGAGGCAGTGCACAGGGACAACCTGGCGGTATTGTAGCGAAGCGCCTCGCCGCCAAAATGCTTTAAACTTTAGACGGGAGTTGGTTATGTTGCTGAAGGATAAGATTGAAAAAATTCTAAGGGATGCGAAAGAGGCGTCCAGGGTGCTTGCAGGCGTTCCCACCAAAGATAAAAATAAGGCGCTTTTGGCAATGGCGCAGGCGCTTTTGAAAAAATCCCGCTATATACTTTTGCGAAACGCCAAAGACGTCAGTCTGGCCAGGAAAAAAGGGCTTTCGAGCGCAATGGTGGACAGGCTTAAGCTGACGGATAAACGCATAAAGGAAATGGCAGCGAGCCTGAGGTCAGTGGCAGCGCTGAAGGACCCTGTTGGAGATGTGATTGCGCAGTGGAAGAGGCCGAACCAGCTTTTGATAAAAAAGGTGCGCGTGCCTATTGGCGTTATTGGGATAATTTATGAATCCAGGCCGGATGTGACGAGCGATTGCGCAGGACTCTGCCTTAAATCAGGCAATGCCTGTGTGTTGCGGGGCGGCAGCAAGGCGATCAATTCCAATCTCGCAATACACGGGGTGATCACCAAGGGCCTTAAGAAATTCGGCATTCCTGATGCAGCGGTAAGCGCTATAGACGTGACCGACAGGAAGGCAGTGGAGTTTTTACTGAATGCGCAGGGGCTTGTGGATCTCATTATCCCCAGGGGCGGAGAAGGACTGATAAAGAAGGTTGCGGAGGAGTCCACTATTCCCGTTATAAAACATTACAAAGGCGTGTGCAGTTTGTACGTCGATAGATTTGCGGATCTAAAAGAGGCGGCGGACATTGCCTACAATGCAAAGGTGCAGCGGCCCGGCGTGTGCAATGCCATTGAAAATTTGCTGGTACACAAGGATGTGGCAAATAGATTTTTGCCTGCGCTGGCGCGGACCCTGGAAGGTGTCGGCGTGGAGCTGCGCGGCTGTCAGAAGACGCGCAGGATCCTGAAAGACATAAAGGCCGCGACTGAAGAGGACTGGTACACTGAATATCTGGATCTGATCTTGGCGGTGAAAGTGGTGGCGAGTGCTGACGAGGCAGTCGCGTTCATCAATAAATACGGCTCGAGGCATTCAGACGCAATAGTGACGAAGAATAAAAAAGTGGCTGAGGAGTTTTTGAACCAGGTGGATTCGGCATGTGTGTATCTCAATGCATCCACCAGATTTACGGACGGGCACCAATTCGGCCTTGGCGCGGAGATAGGTATCTCAACAGACAAGATCCACGCCCGCGGCCCAATGGCGCTTGAGGAACTCACGATCTACAAATATATCGTCCTTGGCTCCGGCCAGATCCGAACATAAATGGAGAGGTGGGTATGAAGAAGGCAAGAAAGGCGAGCGTTCGGCGAAAGACAGGCGAGACGAGCGTCTCGGTCAATCTGAATATAGATGGAAAAGGCAATTCTAAAATCAAGACCGGCATTGCCTTTCTGGACCACATGCTTACTCTATTCGCCAAGCACGGGCTTTTTGATCTGGAGATAAAGGCCAAAGGGGACCTGGAGGTAGATCTGCATCACACCAATGAGGATGTCGGGATCTGTCTGGGCCAGGCATTTGCAAAGGCGCTGGGTAATAAGCAGGGGATACGCAGATTCGGAGAAAAGACCATTCCCATGGACGAGGCCCTGGTCAATGTTCGCGTGGCAGTGGATATAAGCGGCCGGCCGTTTTTCAACAATATCAAATCAGAAAGGCCTTGCGAAGACAAGGATGTCCAGGGCGGATACAATCTGGAATATACGCGCCATTTTTTTCAGGCCGTGATAAACAATTTTCCCATCACACTGCATATTTCTATTCTGGAAGCCAGTTCTGACATGCATCACCTCTTAGAAGCGATCTTCAAGGCCGCGGCCAAGGCGCTGGATGAAGCGACCCGGATCGATCCGCGCGTAAAAGGCATCCCTTCCACCAAAGGGCGTCTATGATCACGATAATCGATTACGGCATGGGCAACCTCAGGAGCGTGCAGAAGGCATTTGAATTATTCTATCCAAATGTCAGGATAAGCTCGTCGTGCGAGGATGTTCTCTCGTCGAACAAGATCGTGCTGCCGGGAGTGGGCGCGTTCGGTAAGGCAATGGAGGAGCTGCGAAAGAGGCATTTGGCAAAGGCCATTAAAGAGGCCATTGAAAAAGGCCGGCCGTTTTTGGGTATTTGCCTCGGGCTTCAGCTGCTTTTCTCGGAAAGTGAAGAGGGCGGCAGGGTAAAGGGCCTGGGCGTTTTGTCAGGCAAGGTCAGGAAATTCAAGAATGTTGGCAAGCTGAAGATCCCGCATATGGGCTGGAACAGGATACGGAATGTGACCGACGGGGCAGGGCCGGCGATTTTAAATGGCGTGCCTGAGGGAAGCTACATGTATTTCGTGCATTCGTATGTCGTGGAGCCAAAGGATAAAGATGTGATCCTTTGCGAGACAGATTACGGCGAGACCTTTGCCTCAGGCATAGAGAATGACAATGTGCGTGCCTTCCAGTTTCACCCTGAGAAAAGCCAGAGCGTTGGATTGAGGATTATTAAGAATTTTGTGGAGCTGTAGTCCATGTTGATCATTCCTGCAATTGACATACTAAAAGGAAAAGTTGCCAGATTATACCAGGGCGATTTCAACAAGGAGAAGTTTTATTCGGACGACCCTTGCGAGACTGCTCTTACGTGGCAGAAAAAGGGCGCGAACTTTCTGCACATAGTGGACCTGGACGGCGCAAAGTCCGGTCAGATAAAAAATAAAGATCTCATTGCCGATATTATAAAAAATGTAAACGCAGCGTGCGAGGTCGGCGGCGGCCTGCGCAGCGAAAAAGACATTGAATATTTTTTAGAGGCAGGCGCAATGCGCGTGGTCCTTGGCACAAAGGCGTTCGAGGATATTGATTATTTAAAAAAACTAGTTTCTCGGTTTAAAGAAAAAATAGTGGTCAGTATAGATTTTGCAGGGGAAAAGGTCGTAAAAAAGGGCTGGCAGGAGGAGACGGATATGAGCCCCGAGGATGCAATAGGCAGGATGCAGGAGATAGGGGTAATGACCATTGTCGCAACAGACACTTCTCTGGATGGGACATTGGAAGGGCCGAACATACAGAGGCTTAAAAAAATCCTTGCCTCGACCAGTATTTCTGTAATCGCCTCGGGCGGGATCTCCGGCCTGGATGATATAAAGCAGCTGAAAGAGATCGAGACCGAAAATCTGGAAGGCGTAATCATTGGCCGCGCGCTCTACGAGGGCAAGATAGACCTGGAGGCGGCAATAGGAGCCGCAAAGTAAAGCATTTTGGAGATGAGTATGTTGACCAAGCGTATTATTCCGTGCCTGGATGTCAAGGACGGCAGGGTCGTCAAAGGTGTTAAATTTTTGAACCTCAAAGACGCCGGGGACCCTGTGGAGATTGCGCAGGTCTATGATAGAGAAGAGGCGGATGAGATTATTTTTCTGGATATTACGGCCAGTTTTGAGAAAAGGCAGACCATGCTGGATGTTGCACGCAGGACGGCCGAGACAGTGTTTATGCCGCTTACTGTTGGCGGGGGCATAAGGAGCCTTGAGGATATCAGGGATCTGTTGAATGCAGGGACAGACAAGGTCTCGATCAACACATCTGCGGTGAAAGATCCGGAGCTTGTGCAAAAGGCGTCGGAGAAATTCGGCAGCCAATGCATAGTCGTGGCCATAGATGCAAAGCGTCGCGACGAAAGCGGCAAGTCGGGCTGGGAGGTCTATATCAATGGCGGCAGGACGCCGACAGGTATAGATGCGGTGGAGTGGGGCAAAAAGGTCGAGGGGCTGGGTGCAGGCGAGATATTACTTACGAGCATGGACATGGACGGCACGAAGAACGGATACGACATAGAGCTGACAAAGACATTTTCTGAAAGCCTGAGTATACCTATTATTGCTTCTGGCGGAGCTGGCAATCTCGAGCATTTGCGCGAGGTCCTGGTGGATGGGAAGGCAGACGCAGCGCTTGCAGCGTCTATTTTTCATTTTAGAGAATATTCGGTGAGAGAGACAAAGGAATATTTGAAAACGAAAGGCGTAGAGGTCAGGATCTGAGCAGGGCGGAGGGGCAAAGATGAAAGGTTTAAAGTTTGATAAAAAGGGATTGATACCAGCGATAGTCCAGGACTACAAGACCGGCGAGGTCCTGATGGTGGCGTATATGAACAGGGCCTCGTTGAGGCGGACGTTGAAGTCAGGCAAGGCGTGTTATTGGTCGCGCTCCCGAGGCAAGTTTTGGACAAAGGGCGAGACATCAGGCAATTTTCAATTTGTAAAGGCCGTTTACTACGACTGCGACAAGGACGCGCTTTTGATAAAGGTGAGGCAGAAGGGCGCTGCCTGCCACACCGGCAACAGGAGTTGTTTCTATAGGAAGCTGAAGTGAGGAGTAAAGCATTTTGGGCGGGGGTAGGGTGTATTATCCGGATAAGAAAGAATTTGTAAGGTTGGCAAGGAAGGCGAATGTCGTGCCTGTGTATCGCGAGATACTGGCGGATTTGTTGACGCCGGTCTCTGCCTTCTTAAAGGTGAAAAACGATTTCTCGTACCTGCTGGAGTCTGTCGAAGGCGAAGAGAAGATAGCGAGATTTTCTTTTATAGGGATAAAGCCGTCGATTATTTTCAAGAGCAAGGACAATCTTATTGAGCTGGTCAGAAACGGAAAAAAGCGCACGTTTCGCACGGATTCGCCTTTAAAGGAGATCGCAAGGATCATGGACGGTTTCAAGCCAGCCCATGTAAAAGGCCTGCCGCGATTTTCAGGCGGCCTCGTGGGCTACATGGGCTATGACATGGTCAGGTTTTTCGAGGAACTGCCAGATGAGAACCCGGATGACTTAAAGGTAGCGGACGCGATC
>JABMRA010000003.1 GCA_013202925.1 Candidatus Omnitrophota bacterium
CTTTCTAAACACGGCATAGAGGCCATCACAGGCGCTACAATAACCAGCAAGACAGTGGTGGATGCAATAAAATCAGGCGGGCGGGACCTGTTAAATGCCCTCCCATAAGATACGGAGATGAAGAGTTGAATAATCTCACAGTTTCACCTGCGCCGCACATCACTTCAGGCCAGACTACCCAGAAGATCATGTTTAAGGTGGTGCTGGCGCTTTTGCCGGCAGGCCTGGCAGGCATATACATATTTGGCCTCTCCAGTCTAAGGGTAATACTTATTTCCATAGTTTCGTGCGTTATGAGCGAGGCGATATTTTTGAAATTAAGAAAACGGGACCCAAAGGCTGTTCTGGACGGGAGCGCGCTCTTGACAGGGCTGCTCCTTGCGTATAACCTTCCGCCAGAGATTCCTTTCTGGCTTCTTGTAGTCGGCGGATGCGTAAGTATTGTTATTGGAAAACAGCTCTTTGGCGGACTCGGTCACAATATATTCAATCCCGCGCTTGTCGGACGGGTGTTTTTGCACATCTCATGGCCTTTGTATATGACTACATGGAAGAATCCCAGGTGGGCAGTGGATGCTGTTTCAACAGCCACGCCATTGGCAAATGAGGGCGCAAGGGGTTTTACGTATATGGACCTTTTTCTCGGGAATCACGGCGGATGCATAGGAGAGGTGTGCATAGCGGCCTTGCTAATAGGCGCGGCATTTTTGATTTTTACAAAGATCATTTCCTGGCATATACCAGTGAGTTTCATGGGAACAGCTATGTTTTTGGCATGGATTTTTGGAGGGGATGGATTTTTCAACGGAGATTTTATCTTTCATTTGCTGGCAGGCGGGCTGGTCCTGGGCGCATTTTTTATGGCAACCGATTATGTGACGCGGCCGCTTACAAAAATGGGTAAGATAATATTCGGCATAGGATGCGGCGTGTTGACGGCCGTAATCAGGCTCAATGGCAGTTATCCGGAAGGCGTGTCGTACGCTATACTTTTTATGAATGCCATGGTGCCTTTGATCGATAGATATACAAAGACGAGAAAATACGGGTTTGTTAAGTAGGCACTCCCGTCATTGCGAGGAGCGAAGCGACGAAGCAATCTAATTTATGAAAAAGTTACTCCGTGAATTTTCAAAAGGTATATTCATAGAAAATCCTACATTCAGGCTGGCGCTGGGATTGTGCCCTACGCTGGCTGTATCCACGAGCGTTATTAATGGGTTTGGCATGGGCGTGGCAGCGACATTTGTGCTGCTGGGTTCGAATATAATCGTATCCGCGATAAGGAATTTTATTCCTACGAAAATCAGGATACCGTGTTTTATTGTCATCATAGCCACGTTTGTTACGATAGTGGAACTTATGATGAAGGCGTATTTTCCTGCGCTGTCAAAATCCCTCGGGATATTTGTTCCTCTTATCGTTGTAAACTGCATTGTCCTTGGCAGGGCAGAGGCCTTTGCCTCAAAACACGGCATTTCCAGGTCGATATTTGATGCCATTGGCATGGGCGTTGGTTTTACGCTGGCGCTTGTTCTTATATCAGCGATCAGGGAATCCCTGGGCAATGGCACGCTGCTGGGACTTGTGATCGTAAGGGGCTTTGACCCTGCTATTTTATTTATACTTGCGCCAGGCGCGCTTTTGGTTATCGGGCTTCTGATAGGCATTGTGAATTATTTAACGGAGAAATGACGATGGAATTTAATCAACTCCTGATGATCGCTATAAGTGTAATATTCATCAACAATTTTATCCTCTCAAAATTCCTGGGGCTCTGTCCTTTTCTAGGCGTATCAAAGAAGACCGCGCCTGCCTTTTACATGGGCCTTGCCGTGACGTTTGTCATGACCGCATCTTCTATTATTACATGGGCAGTGTATAGCTTTTTATTAAAGCCATTCCACATAGAGTACCTCAGGACATTGTCGTTTATACTCGTAATAGCGAGTTTTGTGCAGCTCATAGAGATGTTTATTCAGAAATTCAGCCCGGCCTTATACAGGGTCTTCGGAATATACCTTGCCCTTATCACTACGAATTGCGCTGTGTTTGGCGTGGCAGTTTTAAATAGCGAGATGTTTCTTAAGGTGTCGGAAGATCTTGTAAAGGCCCTCGTATTCTGCGCGGTACAGGGTTTTTGCGCGGGCGTGGGTTTTACCATGGTGCTGCTTTTTATGTCAGGTATACGCGAGAGGCTTGAACTGTGCGATATACCACGGCCCATGAAAGACATGCCCATCGCATTTATCGTGGCAGCGCTTATGTCCATGGCCTTTATGGGGTTCAGCGGCTTCCGCTTCTGATCGACCAGAAAGCAAATCTTATTATGTTGATACCTATTCTTGTAATGTCAATAATGGGGATCTTGTTCGGGCTGGGCCTGGCCTTTGCATCCAGGATCTTCAGGGTGGAGATCGATCCAAAGATAGAGAAGATACTTGAGGCATTGCCTGGCGCTAATTGTGGTGTATGCGGCAAGGCAGGGTGCGCTGGCCTGGCAGAGGCGATTGCAAAGGGCGACGTAAGCCTTACAAGCTGTCCTCCCGGAGGAGAAGAGGTATATACGAAGATATCCGAGATCTTGGGTGTTGAGAAATGCAGCGTAACGAGAAAGGTGGCGCGCGTAAAGTGCGGCGGAGGCGGAAACGCCAGGGATAAGTATATATATGAAGGGGTCAATACATGCGCCGCTGCAAACTTAATAGCAGGCGGACAGAAACTGTGTGAATTTGGATGTCTTGTTTTTGGGGACTGTGTTAGCGCATGCCCCTTTGATGCAATACGCATGGGGAAAGACGGTATCCCTTTTGTTGACATCGAAAAATGCACCGCGTGCGCGAAATGCGTCAGCGCGTGTCCGAAAAATATTATATCCCTGGAGGACGCTAGAGAAAAATATTATGTTAAATGCCTATCTCATGATAAAATAACCTTTGTAAAAAATGCCTGCAAGGCCGGGTGCATCGGTTGTAAGGTCTGCGAAAAACTTTCTAAAGGCGCCTTTATTATAGAAAACAATCTAGCGAGGCTGGACTATGGTAAAGTAGATGATTCTACGCCATTGAAGTTATGCGTTGAAAAGTGCCCTACAAAATGTATAATAGAAGACTGAATGAGAAAGGGGAAGAGATGCTGGAACTGACAAAAGACAACTTTGAGAAAGAGGTGCTGCGTTCGTCAAAACCTGTAATAGTGGATTTTTGGGCAACATGGTGCATGCCATGTAAGATGATAGCCCCTATTATTAAAGAGATAAGCCATGAGTCCAAAGATAAATTAAAGGTGGCAAAGCTTAATATAGACGACGCGATGGAGATCGCCACCAGATTCGGCGTGATGAATATACCGACTATTATTTTCTTTAAGGACGGCAGGGAGTTTACCAGGCTTGTCGGCGTGGTGTCCAAGGACACCATTACCGACAAGATAGAAGAGATGTTAAATGAGGACATAAGTTACGGAACAAAGTGACATAACTTATACGTCCGAATTTAACCCTTGACATTTGCTGATGAATTTTAAGCTAACTTACCAAAATTCCAATTATGTGCTCCAGCAAATGTCAAGGGCTCAATTTGCACAGCGACTTATGTTCGCTTCGTTCCATAAGTCACGTGCTCATTGAGGGAGGAGGACATGAAGATCGCGGTATTTTGCTCAGGTAGCGGCACGAATCTGCAGGCAATAATAGACAGTCAGAAGAGAGGAGACATAAAGGCGGAC
>JABMRA010000097.1 GCA_013202925.1 Candidatus Omnitrophota bacterium
AGGGACGGTCGGGATCAAAAATTTTTTCAAAATTTTTGGCGGGTGTAGTTCAATGGTAGAACACGGGCTTCCCAAGCTCGTAGCGTGGGTTCGATTCCCATCACCCGCTCCGATTTTGCCGAAGGCAAAATCGATCCTGAACGAGCCTAATAATGCGACGAATGGAGCATTATAGGCGAAGCGAAGGACCTGTAGACAACGTCTATCGAATGGCGAAAATATGCAAACTAAATTAAAATTATGAAGACTATTAAGAAAATCTTAGACAATCTGTTTCAGGCCAGGCCAAAAAAGGCGTTTTACCTGAAGGTCAGGTGCTCTGATTGCGGCGAAGAGGTGCGCGTGAGGATAAATCGAGCAAGTGATTTTCAGGTAGAGTACTCTCCGCACAATCCGGAACACCGCTATACGATAAAAAGGGAGATAATAGGCAAGGACTGCTTTAATCTTATGGGACTGACGCTCGCCTTAAAAAAAGACATGAAGGTCTTGTACGTTGACGCCAAGGGCTGCGAGTTCATAGAGTTTTGCAGGGAATAGCGCACTATGTCATATAACAGGACCGACATACTCAATTCTCTCATACGCCGCATCAATTCCTTTTCCGAGGGGTATAGGCAGAACATTGCTATCATAGGGGAACCCTATGTAGGCAAGACGTCTCTTATAAAAAGCCTGCTCGTCTCCGATGAAATAAAGAAAGGACTTGTTGTCCCCATATACCTGGAGATAAAAATAGAGCCCTTTGAGTTCTGCGCAAAGAGATTCATAAAATCCGCACTTTTTCACCTGCTGAAATCAGACCCCCTTATGGGAACGCCCCATGACACTGTACTTTTGATAGAAGACCTGCGGGGGGTATATCCAAAGACCGCCCAGACCTGCATGCGCGTCCTGCAGGACATAGAAAAGGGCAGGCTTGACGAGGCGTATTCCTTTATGATGGATATACCAGTGATCATATTCGAAGAGACCGGGAAACGCTGCGTCCTTATACTCGACGAGTTCCACAACCTGGCGAACTTCGCGCTGAAACATCCCCTCGGAACGCTCGCGAAAAAGATCATGATACAGAAGGATACGATGTACCTGCTCCTGAGCTCCAGAAATACGACATCGCAGCGCCTTTTGAGCGAAAAACTAGCCATGCTCTTCGGAAATTTCGAAAAGATATTCCTGCCGGCCTTTGACACCAACATGAGCAGGGCCTTTCTTCAGGACAATCTGGGTTCAATAAATCTTCCTCCTGTCTACCTGGATTTCATAGCGTCATTTACGGGACAGAAGCCTCTTTACATGCGGATAATATGCGACGAGATCAAAAGGGCCGTATTTTCCAGGAACATCTCGCCCGACGACCATGCAGGGCTCATAGACTCCGCATTTACCGAGTCCATCTTCAAAAAGACCGGCGTAATAAATCAGCACTTTTTCAATTTTTTCACCAGTATCTCCGACGGCAGACTATTGTCAAAATCCGCGGCCGTACTCATCGCGCTCTCGTCCGAAAACAAGAAACATCAGGACATAGCCCGCTCTGCCAAGCTGCAGGGCAGGGATGTATCCAGGATACTCACCATGCTCATGGAAATGGATACGATCGCCAAGAACGGCTCGTTTTATAGATTCAAAGATAAACTATTCAGTTTCTGGCTCCAGTCCGCGTATCTGAAAAGGATCATGTCCTTCAGCATAGACGAAACATTGGAAGAAAATTATTTCAGGAAGGACGTGGCAAATAAACTCGAGGCGTTCCTGCAGGAATTTGAAAAGGAACTTTCATCGCGCATCGTGGACCTCTTCAAGCTCTTTAAAAACGACGTGATACAGCTGAACGGCAAGAAGCATAAATTCCTCTCGTTTAATAACGTCGAACGGCTGGAGGAGAGTTTCTGCAACAGCACGAACATACTCGCTACCAACGGCAATCTCAGGTGGTTATGCAGCATAAAAAAAGAGCACGTGACGGAAAACGACGTCACGGAGATCATTAAGAACATCAAGAAAAAAAAGAAGGGCGACAGGATAAGCAGATACGTGCTCATCTCCATGGCAGGCATAAATGAGAACGCGTATCTTCTGGCAAAAGAGGCCAGGTTCTGGGTCTGGGACATGGAGAGCCTCAACGTACTCATGGAACTGTACGGCAAACCGAACATTACATAGTCAATATGAAGATCGGGATCATTTCTGACACACACATACCTGTTACCCGCCACAAGCTGCCCGCGGAGCTTCTGCGCGCTCTTGAGGGCTGCGACATGATAATCCATGCGGGTGATATCATAGAGATGTGGGTCCTTGATGACCTGAAGAAGATAGCCAAGGTGGAGGCGGTCTGCGGAAACATGGATTCGCGAAATGTGAGGTCTTCATTGCCGGAAAAGAAGACCATGAACCTGGAAGGCAAAAAGATATGCCTGATGCACGGCTACGGCAATCCGGCCATCCTGGTAAAGACCCTGAAAAACGAGCTCCTCTCCCAAAAGCCGGATATAATAATCTTTGGGCATTCACATAGGGCCATGAATGAAAGCATGGACGGCGTTTTGTTTTTTAATCCAGGCAGCGCGACAGATACCGTATTCGCGCCATACCGTTCTTACGGCACCATAGAAATAAAGAACGGCGAGATAAGCGCGGCGATACACAAGTTAAAATAAGAGGTGGACATGGATAAGTTATGGGCCCCGTGGAGGAGCAAGTTCGTAAAGGCTCGCAAAAGGAAAGAGTGCATATTCTGCCTGAAGAATAAACAGGCCAAAGACAAGTTCATCATCAAGAAATCTAAATTCGCATTTGCAATATTAAATATATATCCATATAATAATGGGCATGTCATGGTCAGCCCTCACAGGCACGTGAAAGACCTCAAAGGCCTTAACGACGCAGAACTCCTCGACATAATAAAAATGACGAAGGAGATGCAGGTCCTGCTCGAGAAAAAACTGAGACCCCACGGATTCAACATCGGCATTAATACCGGCAAGGTAGGCGGCGCCGGCTACAGGGGCCATGTGCATATCCATATAGTGCCGAGGTGGGAAGGCGATACGAATTTCATGCCGGTTACAGGGAACACAAAGGTAATACCGCAATCACTGAAGGAGCTATACAAAATCCTAACTAATCTCCGAAAGCCGTAACACTATGGGAGCCGGGCTCCCATAGTGTTAAAAGTAAGGTTAGGACGGACATAGCAATATGCTTACACGCAAGGAAATAGAAAAAAGGGAAAAAGGGCTGCTTGCCCCTTACGCCATGCGCAGCATGGACACAAGGGGACGGAAATATCCAGAGAAGGAGCCGGAATACCGCTCTGTGTATCAGAGGGACAGGGACAGGATCATACACTCTACCGCGTTCCGGCGGCTCGAATACAAGACACAGGTATTCGTAAACCACGAGGGCGACTATTACAGGACCCGGCTTACGCATACGCTGGAGGTCAGCCAGATCGCGCGCTCCATCGCAAGGATAATGGCGCTGAACGAGGACATGGTAGAGGCCATTGCGCTCTCGCATGACATCGGCCATCCGCCGTTCGGCCATGCCGGAGAAGACACGCTCAGTTCTCTCATGAAAGACAGGGGCGGTTTTGACCACAACCTGCATGGATTGAGGGTCGTGGACGAGCTGGAGCAGAGGTATCCTGACTTTCCAGGCCTGAACCTTACGTGGGAAGTGAGAGAGGGCATCAATAAACACACGACCATGTTCGACAAGGCAGAGCGTCTCGTGGAACTCGAGCCAGAGACATCTCCGCCGCTGGAGACACAGGTCGTTGACATTGCGGACGAGATCGCTTACGATAACCACGACATAGACGACGGCATAACATCCGGCCTTATAAATGAAGACCAATTATCCGGACTGGGGCTGTGGAAGGCGGCCGCCTCGGACATAAAAAAGCGCTATTCCAGCCTGTCGGACAAGATCCGGAAATACCAGATAGTCCGCTCGCTCATAGACAGGCAGATAAAGGACCTGGTGGAGGCCTCCGGGAAAAACATCAGCGCTGCCGGCATAAAAAGCGTAGCCGACGTGAGGAAACACCCGCAAAAATTATTTACATCTTCCAGTGCAATGCAGGAGGAAAGGGCAGAGCTGCGCGCATTCTTAATGAAAAACCTGTACAATCATTTCAGGGTCATCCGCATGTCTGACAAGGCAAGGAGGTTCCTGACAAAGCTTTTCAATGTGTACAATGAAAAGCCTGAACAACTTCCGCCGTCCGATCAGGAGAAGATAAAAAAATATGGCATCCACAGGGTCATCTGCGACTACATAGCCGGCATGACCGACAGATACGCCCTGGATGAATACAAAAAATTATTCGAACCCTATGAACGAGTCTAGCAAAAGAGAGAACAAAGAGTTTTTGTTGAAATTTTACGGCTCGAACTCTATGCAGTTATTTGAAAATGCTTTTTCAGCAAACATAGGCAAGCGGGAGCATTTTCTGTTTCTGGATTCAGGATGCAGGCCTGTCAGAGGCAAGAAAAAACTCAATCAGTGCGCTAAAAATCTTGCAAAAAAGATAAGGCAGGGGCCGCCCAGGGAGATACAGGTCTTTTACGGCGCGTCTAATAATATATGTGTGGTCATACCTGTAAGACAGGGCGATAATATATACGGATATATACTGGCCCCTGCCTCAGGAAACAAGCCAGCCAAAGAGACTCTTTTATTGATGAAATCTTTCATGGATATCGCCCTGAAGGAATTCCAGAAAGAACAGGAGCTGACCAGACTCTACGACACGATAAGGCCGAGGGCGATCGCGCTTTCCACGATCCACACCATACACCGGCTCCTTAGCTCCACACTCGACATGGATGAACTCATAGAAAGGATGGCCAGGCTCACATTGCAGGTAATGCGGGCAGGGCATTGCTCCATAATGCTCATGGACGACTCAAGAAATTATCTGGTACCTAAGGCCGTCATTGACCTGAAAAATAACCTGGGCAAGGCGCACAAAAAGCACAGGCGGATAAAACTGGGTGTCGGGACAGAGGGAAAGGTAGCCAGGACAGGTAAGACCGTCCTGTCTCGCAATTCAATATGCGTGCCTCTGGTGGAGGAGGACATAATAGGCGTCATCTGCGCCAAGGACAAGGCAAACAACGCAACGTTCACTAAATTTGACCAGGAGATACTCCTGACCCTTGCGGAGCAGGCAGTGATAGCGATCAAGAATGCCCAATTATACGAGGAGCAGAAAAAGATGGCCTACGGCAGCATCAGGTCGCTTGCCACGCTCCTGGACATAAAATCACCGTCCATGTACACCCACTCTGATAAATTCGTAAAGATCGTGATCGCTATTGCGGAAGAGATGCGGGTCAGGGGCGAAGACCTGCGAAACCTGCGATACGCCGCGCTTCTCCCGGACACAGGCCGGTTCACCATACCGGATGAGATATTGAAAAAAGAAGGCGGTCTTTCCAAAAAAGAATACGCTATCATCAAAAAACAGCACCTCGAAAGCCTGAAGATACTGGAGCCGCTTGAATTCCTGAAGCCCGCTATGCCCATAATCACCCACCATCACGAAAGATACGACGGCACTGGATATCCCAGCGGGCTGAAAGGCAAAAACATACCCGTGGGCGCGAGGATCATGGCGGTTGCGGACGCGTTTGAGGCAATGGTCACATTAAGGCCCTATAAAGACAGGGGTATAACCATACCCCAGGCCATAAAAGAGATAGAAGGCAACAGGGGCACGCAGTTTGATCCTGGCGTTGTGGACGCATTCATGGCAGTGACAAACAAGCCTGAATTCAAAAATTATTTTACAGCTGGCCTTCGATGAAAAATATAAAGACCATCTTAAAAAACGAGACGCAGAAAAAGGTATTGCTGTTTTTCAATGAAAACCCTCACTGCATTGACACGGCAAAAGGCATATCCGTGTGGGTGGGCTGCGATACTAGCGCGGTAAAGAAGGCATTGAATAAACTGGTAAAAGAAGGCGCGCTGATAAACCATAGGACCGCATCCACCGATGCCTACTCATATACAAACCAGAGGGCAATTGTAAAAAAAATCGAACGCTGTATAAAAAATCTATGACCCCGAAACTTCCAGACAGGACAGAGCAGGACCTATTCGGAGACGCACAGGCAGCTGACAGGAAAATAAGAAAAAAAACGAGATTCCTCCTGCCGCGCATAAAAAAGAGCACGACCATCTCTTACGAGAACGTGATCTTCCTCTCCATAGGATTCGTGATGTCGTGCATAATCTTCTTTTCGCTCGGCGTGGAGAAAGGCAGGCGCGACGTCAACCATGTGAGGCGACAGGAAGAGACAAGCGGCCCCTCGACTTCGCTCGGGGCAGGCAAGCAACAAGAGACAAGAGAAGAAGTAGTAGAAAAAAACGAGAAAAAAATACAGACCAGGTATATAATACAACTGGCTGCCTTTAAGGGGCTGGGTTCAGCAAAAGAGGAACAGGTAAAATTAGAAAAGGCAGGCTACGCAGCAGGAGTAAGAAAATCCGGCGACTATTACCAGGTCTACATAAGCGGTTTTAACGAAAAGCAAGACGCGCAACGGCTGCTTGGAAGATTAAAAGAGAAGTACGGGGACTGTTACATCATTGAATACTAAGGAGGTCGAGATGTCGCAACATCCGAGTTTAAAGACTTCGAAGGCTGGCAAAAAACATCGAAGCGTATTAAAGAGGTTTGAAAGATTTTTTACCTTTAAGGAAAAGGGCGTCATGGATGACAGTTCATCTGTCTTTGGGCTGCCGAAACTTAAGGTGCTAAGGACAAAGATCAAGAAGGAAAAGGCAGAGGAAAAGCCCGGGGAAGTACAGGCTGCTGCTGAAGGTGCGGCAGTTCCTCAAAAAGAAGGGGCCGCGCCAAAACCGGAAAAGAAAGCAGAAAAAAAGGAAAAAGGCAAAAAGTAAAAATGCTTTACATTGCCTGCTCTTTCTCTTTGGTAGTTTGTAACGCTAATGAGCTATTAAGATTCAAAGTTACTTGTAAATTACTAACGTGAGTTCGCCGGGAACTGACCAGTATCTTGGAACAAGTGTCAGTTTCAGTCAATGACTTAAATGTCAAGCATTTTAGAGGAGGCGCCGCATGTATATAAGATTCGTGAAGATATCGGTCTCGGTGATCGCCTTAGTTTTATTATTAAACAGCACCTGTCTCCCGGCCGCGGAAACAGGGGAGGATTTTCCAAAGATAGCCTTTGTAAAAAATAACGGCTCCAACGTGCGGGCAGGAGACAATGTCAACTTTGAGATCCTGTGCAATATGAGGCCCGGTGACCCAGTCAAGATCATGGATAAGCGCTACAGCTGGTTCAAGATCGAACTGCCGAGAAAGGCGCATCTATATATCAAAAATGACTACGTGGACTTAAACGAAAAGACAGGCGTGGGCGCGCTCAACACTACCAGCGTAAATCTCCGGGCAGGGCCAGGCACAAAATATTCCATCCTGGGCCAGGCCTCAGAGCCGGATGAATTAAAGGTAATATCAGAAAATAGCGGCTGGTACAAGATCGAGCCGCCCGAGGGCACAACAGGCTGGATACACGCCAGCCAGGTGAGCTTTACACTTGCGGACATAGAGCCTGTGGAAGTAAAAGATGAGATTGCGGCGGCAGTTGAGGAAGAATGGGTCGCGGATGAAGAAGTATGGGTAGAGGAAGAACCGGCGATAGAGGAAGTGCCGGCAAGAGAGAAGATCCTTGCGGAAGAAAAAAGCCATACAAGCCTAAAATTAAAGCGTGAACCGCCGCAGAAAAAGGGAAACCTGACCTTTTCGACACAAAACTAAGTTTACAGCCGCCTCGGCGGATGTAAACTTAACCTGGTGCGAACCGATGAAATTTTTAATAACCTTGGCCTTATTTTTCATGGCAGTCGTTATCCATGAATACGCGCATGGCTGGGTAGCGTGGAAACTGGGCGACTCTACAGCGAAACGCGCGGGCCGCCTCACCCTGAATCCAATGGCGCATATCGACCCAATAGGCACGATATTCCTGCCCATGATCCTCCTGGTAACGCATTCGCCTGTTGTGTTTGGATGGGCAAAGCCCGTGCCAGTGGATTTTCGCAGCCTGAACAATCCTAAAAAAGACATGGTCTGGGTAGGCCTGGCAGGACCAACAGCGAATATAATAATGGCGGTCCTCCTGTCTTTTGTATTAAAGTTTTTTACACTCACAGGAAGCCCATTGTTCATGGCGATCCTGAGTTCAGCCATACTGATAAATCTGGTATTGGCAGTATTCAATATCCTGCCGATCCCGCCCCTTGACGGGTCGCGCGTCGCGATGGGGCTGTTGCCGCCGGACATTGCCATGCAATACGCAAAACTCGAACCGTACGGCTTTATTATCATATTCGGCCTGCTTTATCTGGGCATAGTGGGGCGTGTTATATGGCCGCTGGTGATGTATCTGGCGCAAACACTGGGTGCGGGCTTATGAAGAAAAAAATCCGGGTAGATCTGAAAAAGAGAAGTTACGACATCCTGGTCTGTTATGATGAGTTCGATAAGCTGGGCAAGGCCGTCAAGCAGCTGAAGATCGGCACGGACGCCGTAATAATAACGAATCCCCTGATCAAGAAACTCTTCGGAAAAAAGGTCGAGAAATGCCTCCTCGCCGCGGGTTTCAACGTCAGGATCGAGACCGTCCCTGATACTGAAAAGGCAAAATCAGAAAAACACTGCATCAGGGTCCTGAATAATATTTCAAAACTCGACTCTTCCAGCCGCAGGATATTCATCGTGGCATTGGGCGGAGGGGTAGTAGGCGACCTGGCCGGATTCGTCGCGAGTATATACAGAAGGGGCATACCATACGTGCAGGTGCCGACCACTCTCCTGGCGCAGGTGGACTCAGCAATAGGCGGGAAGGTGGCAATAGATCTTGGTATGGGGAAAAATCTCGCAGGCGCGTTTTACCAGCCGCGGCTCGTGTTCAGCGACGTGTCTTTACTGAAAACTCTGCCTAAAAAAGACCTGATATCAGGACTCGCAGAGGTCGTAAAATATGGCATTATAAAATCGCCCTTGTTATTCACGACGCTCGTAAAGAACTACAAAAAAGTACTCAAGCGCGACAAAAAGATCCTCCAGTACATCGTATACGCCTGCAGCCTGATAAAGGCCCGCGTGGTGGAAAAGGACGAGTTTGACAATAAAAACCTGCGCGTGATATTGAATCTCGGCCATACCATAGGCCATGCGATCGAGACAGCAGGCCATTACAGCGCCTCATACAGTCACGGCCAGGCAATAGCGCTCGGCACGCTCTCCGCGTCGCTCATATCAAAAAAGCTCGGGCTTTTGAGCCAGAAGGATTATTTAAGGATAAGGGGATTGATAAAAAACATAGGCCTGCCGACCTCGCTAAAAGGCCTGGATGTACGGGCTATATTCTCGGCGCAGGAGCATGACAAAAAATTCATCCACGGCAGGAACAGGTTTGTCCTGCCCGTGAAAATAGGAAAGACCATCGTCAGGGAAGGCATCCCAAAGTCATTGATCAAGGATTCGATCAGCAGTCTATTATGGATCTAAAGAAAGACCGAGACCGGCTAAAAAAACTCAAGGCCCTGGAGCGCTCCATAGGATACCGCTTTAGAAACAAGGTCCTCCTGCACCAGGCGTTCACCCACAAGTCCTACGCAAACGAAAAATACAAGACAAGGTCCGGCGATAACGAACGGCTTGAATTCCTCGGGGATTCTGTCCTGGGCATCGTCATAAGCCGCCTGCTCTACGACGATTTCCCTGACCAGGACGAAGGCGTCCTGACACAATACAAATCCCAGCTTGTGAGCGGGGCCACGCTTGGCCGCATAGCAAAGGATCTCAAGATAGGGGAATTCCTGCTTTTAGGAAAAGGAGAAGAGGCGTCCGGAGGGAGAAGGCATGTCTCGAATCTTTTGTGCGCATTGGAGGCATTGATAGGCGCGATATACCTGGACGGTGATCTGAGGGCGTCTTCAAAATTTATAAGCAGGGCATTTAAGCCGATGATCCAGCTGGTAAAGGAAGGCAAGGGCTCAAAGGACTACAAATCAATGCTGCAGCAGACCGCGCTCAAAGAATACAAGACCACGCCGACGTATAAAATAATCTCTGAGATAGGGCCTGACCATAAAAAACATTTTATTGTGGAGGCCTTGATACTGGGAAAAAGGCGCGGCATAGGCTCAGGGCCCAACAAAAAAACAGCCGAACAGGCTGCTGCAAAAGAAGCGTTTTCCGCGATATCTTCAGACAGCGCATTACCTTAATTCCAGAATAACCTCCTCGCCGTTCTCCTTTTTAATCCTCACGTGATCCTTTTCTATGAGGACCAGCTTTCCGCCCAGAAGGTCATCGCCTTCCCTTGTAATCTTATTATTTATAATCGCCCACTTGTCTTCAGACCCATAAACGATGCCGTTTAGTTCCACCATGTCTTCGATCCTGGTCTCAGGGTATTTGGGCCGGGCAGTAGGTTTAGGCCGGTATTCGGTCTTTGGCAAGACCTTTTTAACAGCTACGGGGATGCCTTTTTTGACGCGGGGCCGCGCAACAGGCTTATATCTGGCGTTTGATTTTGACAAATGGCCATACAAAAGTATTGAACCAAATATAGAAACAATGACCACCAGAGATACCACTACCACTGCAGTCCACTTTACTTCAGAGGGCACGCCGACTGCCTTAACCGGCCTAGCGTCTCCCGGCGCAACAGGCGCGGAAGGCATGGCAACCTTTTTCTTTATCTCAAATTCCCTTCTTGCCTTTTTAATGGCGTCGTTTATTATGCTCATTGAAACACTCCCTCGATCTCCCTGGAGCATTTTTTTACGAGTTCAGCATCAATGGCCTTTGTCCCCGCGGTAAATCCCGCCAGAAGCGCCTTGTCGCAGACGATGTTTATTAATCTTGGGATGCCCCCTGAATACGCAAAGATCTCGTCTACCGCATCCTTGGTGAAAAAACTTCTTCCGTCTGAACCCGCGACCTTTAACCTGTGGTTGATGTAGGCGTCGATCTCGTCGCTAGCTAGAGGTGAAATATGATATCTGATCGAGATCCTCTGCCGCAGCTGCTCGAGTTCAGGGGACGCCAGCCGTTCTTTCAGCTGCGGCTGTCCCACCAGGATGATCTGCAGCAACTTTTCCTTTTCTGTCTCGAGGTTGGACAGGAGCCGTATCTGTTCCAGCAGGGAGGACTTCAGATTCTGCGCCTCATCTATAATAAGCACCACATTATTGTTCCGCCTCAATTGGTCGAGGAGGAACTTGTTCAGCTCGGTCAGCATGGTAAATTTATTTTTATTTTTCAACTGTATGCCGAAGTCCTCGACTATTGCCTGTAGGAGCTGGATCTCGGAAAGATTGGAATTTAAAATAAAAGCGGTCTTTGTGCGTTCGTCGAGGGTGTTCAGGAGGGCCTTGCAGATCGTTGTCTTGCCTGCGCCTATCTCGCCCGTGATCTCCAGAAAGCCCATGCGCTCCTCGACCCCGTACTGCATGTGAGAGATGGCCTCGCGGTGTTCCCTGGAGAGATACAAAAAGCTGGGGTCTGCTGTGACGCTAAAGGGCTTTTCAGTTAGTTTGTAGTACTCGAGATACATCTTGCCTGGATTATAGCACCTTTGCGCCTGACTGGCAAAGAAAAAAAGCGCCACACCCTAAGGGTTACACTTTGTGCTCCCCAGCCCGTGCAGAGGGCAACGCAACTCTTCGAACAACACACAAAAGAGAAAATGTTCCTTGAAAATCAGCAGGCTTTCGTTTATAATATACATACAAGAAGGGGGTAGACCTATGTGGGGCGGTATCAATAGAAGAAAGTTTCCAAGGGCAGAATATCCGTGCAAGATCACAGTGAAGAGAAAGG